>SXSP01000194.1 GCA_005792225.1 Bdellovibrionales bacterium
CGTTGAAGTCGTGGGCGGGCGTGATCTTCACGACGCCGGAGCCGAATGCTTTGTCGACGTAAGTGTCGGCGATGATCGGGATCTTTCGTCCCGAGAGCGGAAGAATGACTTCTTTTCCGATGAGGGCCTTATAGCGTTCGTCGTCTGGATGGACGGCAACCGCCGTATCGCCCAAAATCGTTTCGGGTCTCGTGGTTGCCACGGTCAAAACTCGGCTGGGCTCTCCCTCCACGGGGTAATCCACATAGTAGAGCGTGCTTTTTGTCTCGCGGTGCTCGACTTCAAGATCGGAGATCGCCGTTTCAAGCGGGGCGGACCAGTTGACGAGTCTCGTTCCCCTGTACACTAAACCGCGCTTGTGGAGATCCACGAAAACCTTGCGAACGGCGCGCGAAACTCCCGGGTCTAACGTAAAGACCGCCCGCTCCCAATCGCAACTGTCTCCGAGGCGGCGCATTTGTTCGTAGATACGATTTCCGTATTGGTTTTTCCATTCCCAAACTTTCTCTACGAACTTTTCTCGCCCGAGATCGTGGCGTGAAAGGCCTTCTTTTTTGAGTTCTCGTTCGACAACGGATTGGGTCGCGATTCCGGCGTGATCTGTTCCCGGAAGCCACAAAACGTTAAAGCCTGACATTCGTTTCCAACGAACCAGGACGTCTTGAATCGTGTGATCCAAGGCGTGTCCCATGTGGAGCGATCCGGTCACATTGGGTGGAGGAAGGATGATGCTAAAGGGAGGTTTGGTGGATCGATCCTGGGCTTTGAAGTAGCCGTTCGATTCCCACCATTTATAGATGCGCGATTCAACTTCGGCCGCGGAATATCGATCGTTGAGCCCGGATTTTTCCTGCATGCCTCAATCCCCTTTACAGTAGAAACGCTACCGTGCCCGGGGAGTCAGTGACAAGCTCAGTTGCTCTCGCCGGTCGAGACCGAGAAGCTCGGCCGAGGGCTCGAGTTTATCTTCTCCACTTCGCGAACGGCGTCGACTTCGAGATCGATCGGTGGAGCAGCGGGAACAACAGGCTTTGAGGGGACGCACGCGATGGCGACGAGTCCGAGGACCGCAAGCGAGATCATGCCGAACAGTTTTTCGATTCGCAGAGCCATTTCGGCCTCCTCAAACGAAACTGGAGGCAAGAAGGACGCCAGCATTGGCGGGCCGCTAAGCGCGCGGCGCCCAACGCGCGCGAGAAGATCTTTCAAAGGAAGCGACGAAAAGGGCTCACTTAACCCATTAAGCTATCTAACTTCTTTTGCGCCCCGAAGCCGGCGTTCACGCGACAACGGGTCGACGAGAAGAAGAAATCCAGAACCGACGGGAACTTTTGTAAGCCGAAGACGGCCCAGTCGCAGAGCCTCGGGTTTTTAAAGAGGCGATGCAAGAGATAAGCGGTCTCGATTTGCGTGCGCAGGGTGGACGTCACCTGCCGTTGATAATCCACGGCTGATTGTCCCTTCAAGATGCTCGATGCGGACGCGAGCCCCGTGCGGAGTGCGATTGTCATTCCGTCTCCGGTGAGCGAAGGAATGACGGCCATCTGATCGCCGACACAGTAGATGCCGGATTCAGGCCGTGCGCGACGAATGAAACCGTAAGGCACACGTGCCACCGTCACGAACTGCGAAAATTGCGGTTCAGCTTCATCGAGATAGTGCGAGAGTGCAGAGTTTCCGCGCGAAATGTGGAGAGCCAAATGTCCCCAATCTGTTTTTAATCCCTTGAGTCTCGAGCGCTCAAGTAAGAAACAGAGATTCACCAGACCGTTTTCGATCGGTGCGAGCCCTCCGTAACCGCCGTCGAAGACGAAGAGATCGCAATGATTGCCCAGGGCCTTCAGCGCCGACGGTTTTAACCGCAGGTGCATCTTGAACCCCACAAGGCCACTGTCGCGGCCCGCCCGCTTGTTTACGGTTTGGAATTCGTACTTCCCGGTCGCGAGAATCAAATTCTCGGCGCGCACGATTCCGTCTGTCGTTTCGAGGTGAAGGCCAGGTGTGCCCTTGACTCGGCCGCGCACGAGAACTCCGCGCTTGATCACGGCGCCCGCTTGTTGGGCGCGATCGAGGATCGCCTCGTCCAGAACTTCACGCGAAAGTCCGAGAGCCTCCGCCGGAAGCTCAGCCTCACCGCTGCGATGGGGACCGTGGAGACGAAATCTCTTGATGGAGGTCGCCCCGAGTGACGGAAGATCGAGCCCCATTTTCGTCAAAAGCGGATGGCCTTCGGAGCTGATAAATTCGCCGCAAACCTTATGATGAGGACCCGACTCTTTTTCGAAGAGAATCACTCGAGCGCCTTGGCGAGCGAGCGTATAAGCCGCAACTCCGCCGGCAAGGCCTCCGCCGACGATGGCGACATCCCAATCCTGTCGCGCCGGTGTCTTGTTCGTCATCTCATAGTCCCCTGAAATCGCCCCATTTGGGTCTCGCGACCCCGGGATTCTTAACCGATTTCACCACGAAGGTGTTCCTCGCAATAGAGATGTTTCGAAAATCGCGCACAAAACCGGCACGGAATGCCAGAGCTTACGTCTCGAACGTGAGAGCGCTCGTTCCGCCTTCGACGATGTAGACGTTAATGTAAGCCTTTGTTTCGAGTTCCATCGCGACGCCCAGCGATTTCGCACCATTCTCGCAAACGAGAACGATCGGCGTATTTGGCGGCAAAGCCAGGGAATCGACGTAATTGGCAGCTTCACCTGCCGTCATGGGATGACTCCCCTGAAGGAGCCAATGCCCGACACCCTCGCGCGCGCGAAGCTCGGGCTCTCGGAGATCAAGGAAGACGAAACCGATTTTATTTCGTTGAAGGTTTTCGAGCTGGTACTGCCCGATGCGAATGACGTTTTCGGGATTAATGACCATGAGCGGGTTCCTTCGCGGCCACAGTTCGCCCCGTAACCGGTAAACGTTTGTACTGGACCATCACGATCACGAGGGCGATCGCCGAAAGAACTCCGGCAAAAAGAAACGGGGCCATTCGGCTGAAGTGCTCATAGAGAAGTCCTCCGATGACGGGACCGATGATGCGACCGAGGGAAGCCGTTGAGTTCGTCACTCCCATGGCGGCACCTTGCTCATCCGCGCGCGTGAGAAGACTGATGATACCGAGATTCGGCGGTCGCATCAGGCCGTTTCCAAGAGCGAGGATCGTCATGGTGATCGCGAGAACCGCCACCGTCGTCGAAATCGCGATTCCTAAAAGCGAAATCGAAAAGAGCAGAAGGCCCGCGGCGAGAATGAATGGTTCACCGTACTTGGGCATCCAGCGGCGAATGAAAACACCTTGCGTGAGCACCATCAACACGCCGACGTAGGCGAAACCGTACGAGGAAGTTTTAAGATCCCACTGAAAAACATCGGCGACGTACGGAAACAACATCGCTTCCATCTGGGCCATCGCGAGGCCGGAGAGGAAGTAAACAAATATGAGTGATCCCACGACCGGACGATGCAGTTGATTCCAGATCTCCGCGAGTCGCTTCCGTTTTTCACGTGGGCTCGTGCGCTTTTCGGGCGGCAGGCTCTCTTTCAGAAAACTCAAAGCAGAAAAAAAGTTGATGAGACAGAGAAGAGCCGCGCCGAGCGCAGAAAAACTAAGACCCAACGGGGGTTCTGAACCCAGGCTCTCACCGAGCGCGCCCAAGAGACCACCCATGATGGGACCCACGATGAATCCAAGCCCGAACGCAGCTCCGATGAGCCCCATGCCCTTTGAGCGCTCTTCGGGTTTTGTCACGTCCGCGATGTAAGCGTGGGCGGTCGAAATATTTCCGCCAAAGAGGCCGGCTAAGCCGCGCGCCGCAAACAAAATCCAAAACGAGTTCGCAAACGCGAAGAGCAAATACGAGAGGGCTCCACCGAGGATGCTGACGAGAAGGACCGGCCGGCGGCCGATGCGATCGCTCAAGCTGCCCCAGAACGGAGAGAAGAGAAACTGCGTGATCGAGTAGATCGCGAGGAGAAGCCCGATCTCCGTCGGAGAAGCGTTGAATTCACGCGCAAGGTAGGGGCTGAGCGGAATCACGATGCCGAAGCCGACCAAGTCGATGAAGACCGTCAGGAAGATCACCATGAGCGGCGATTTTCCGGTTGCGTGGGTCGGTGAATCGCCCGACGGCGGCGGCTGAACTAAAGTCGAAGTACTCATCTCGCGCCACTCTCTCACGGACCGTTTTCCTTGGCAAAGATGAAAACGCTCGTGGTAACTTGGGACTGATGGTCGCAACAACTCGAATTTCCCGACTGACTAGACTGGCGTTTGTTTTGAGCGCGCTCGCACCGACGCTCCTCCACTCCCCGATCGCGAAGGCGGTGCATGCTTACGAGCTGCCCCCGACCTCTTGGGAGGCGAATTCTTTCGGAGCCTCCGTGACGGGAGAGTATTTCTTCTCCAACGCGAACTATGATCAAAAACGCGGCTCTTACACGCGGCTTCCGGGTGGCAATAATTTTTCGAACTTCACTACTCACGTTCGCGGTCGCTACGGTTTGACTCGCTCGCTCGGTGGATTTTTAAGCGCCGGATACGCGCGCACCCAAGTCGAGGACGCCTTTGGAACTCGAAGCGGAACTTCACTCACTGATTTGAGCGCAGGCTTCGATTACATTCTGACTCGCAGATGGATCAAGCTGATCGCCGAAGGGCAGGCAGGTTATCCGATGGATTTCGTCGAGCCCGGTCAAACCTCACCGCTGACGAGTGAAGGGGTCCCGTTCGGTCGATTCGGCCTGTTCGCTTTCAAGCCTTTCAGGAGTGTTCGACTCGATGGTTATTTTGGACTCGAGTACCTCGGTGGCGGAATGGCGAGTCGCGCGCTCTATCAGGCCAACATCGAATTCCCTCTTCGAAAATTTTTGATCGGCGCGGGTATCAGCGGTTACGAAGCCATTACCGCCGATCAAAAATCTTACGCCGAACGCATCTCGACCGCAGTGCTCGCGGGAGGATCGAGTCTTCGGTACTCCGCACATGAGCCGGCGCTCACCGAGGCGCGGGCCTGGATCGGCTTTCAACCGACAAAGGCGATTCAAGCGCGCATCGGAGCGGCGAAGACCATCAACGGACTTCGCAGTGCCGAAGGCCAATCCTTTGTCTTCGCGCTCGCGTTCAACGGGCAAGATCTTTTTGGCCCCTCGGTCGACGAGTTAGAGGAAGAAGCGGCTCGCGGCTCTTCGCGTGGCTTCAAATCCGACCTCGAGAAGCACGACCAATCGCTCTTCCAGGAGGAGCCTCCTCCGGCGCCACCCAAGAAGCTTGCTCCCAAGGGACCTTCGGCGGGAGAGTCCCTGGATCAGACCGAAAAGATCCTCGAGAGGAAGAAGTAAGGCTGAGCCACGAAGGCTCACCAACTCCCCTTTGCATCCTCCGATCGAGCTTGCTAGCGTCGATGCCATCAGCTCATGGAGGCAAAAATGAAACGACTCTTGGCATTGCTCATTTCACTGATTGCGATCTCGGCCGAGGCGGCCATCATCAAGAAACCTCTTGAATACAACTTGGCGGGAAAAAAGTACGAAGGTTACATTGCTTACGATGATTCCGTGAAAGGTCCCCGCACCGGCGTCCTCGTCACCCACGACTGGATGGGAATCACCGATCGAACTCGCGAGAAGGTCGAGGAACTCGCGTCTCTCGGTTACGTGGGATTCGCGGTCGACGTTTACGGTAAAGGCGTGCGCCCGGCGAGCGCCGACGAAGCCTCGAAACTTTCGGGCTCCCTCAAAAAAGATCGCACGGCTTTGCGCATTCGTATGCAACAGGGCCTCAAGGTCCTCCGCGAACAAGCTCAAGTCGACAAGGCTAAGCTCGCCGCCATCGGATACTGCTTCGGCGGAACCGCGGTGCTCGAACTCGCGCGCGCGGGCGCCGATGTGAAAGGCATCGTCTCCTTCCACGGCGGACTCGACAGCTTAAAGCCCGCCGACGCGAAAAATATCAAAGGAAAAGTTTTAGCACTTCACGGAGCCGATGATCCGTTTGTTCCCGCAGCTGATCTTGCAGCCTTCGAAGACGAAATGAGAAAAGCGAAGGTGGATTGGCAGCTCGTAAAATACGGAAACGCCGTTCACTCGTTTACCGAGAAAACTGCGGGCGACGACCCGTCAAAGGGCGCCGCCTACAACGCCGAAGCCGACCGCAGAAGTTGGATGGCCTTCAAGGATTTCATGAAAGAAATCGGGCTCTGAAGATCAGCGAGGCTGCACGCCGCGGATCATTCCCGGATTCGCGGCTTGCGGAGCCGCATAACCAACGCTCGTTTGCTGAGGCTGTTGAGCCTGAACTCCCATAGAAGCCTGGGCGTGAGCCAGATTGATTTGCGGATCGGGCATCGAGACGTGGCTCTGATCCAGCATCGCGACGTGAGCTTGGCAAATCGAGCGCAAGTTGACTTCGAATTGCATGCGAACGCGCTTCATGTCGGCGATTTCTTGATAAACTCTTTTTAATGATTCGCGGCTATCCTTCAGGATCATCTCTGCCTTTTGGTGGGCGTCGTTGATGATCAGTTTCCCCTCGCGCTCGGAATCTTGGCGGATTTGCTCCGACATCTTCGTTGCCGTCGCAAGTGTCGCCTTGAGCGTCTCGTCACGCTCTTTGTACTCCATGATTTGGAGATCTTTTTGGCGAAGAGCTTCTTTCAAGAGGTTACGCTCACGCGCGAGCTCTTCCATCTGATCGGCGATGTCGCGGAGGAAGTCACCGACCTCATCCGCATCCAGACCCATTACTTTGCGGGCGAACGTCTTGTGAGCGATGTCGATCGGTGCGATTTTCATTTTTTCCTCCGGAATGGGCGGCCGAACGGCTGCCTACATCCAGATTAGAGAAACCGCGTGGGTCGAGCAAGGTAGGCGGAAGTCAGGGGGTTCGAATCCGGACCTTCGGAGAGTCGAAGTTGAAATTAAAACAGCCACTCGAGACCAAGACCGAGGCGTTTCTCCGAGCGAATGTCACCGGTCCGATGAGAACCTGATAATTTGACGTTCACGTTTGAAGTTGCCGACCAAAGCAAGTAGCCACCGAAGAGACTGAACTGGTCAAAGAGACCTGTTCCTTCGATCGAGCGCCCAGAGCATCCGTTAAGACCCGCGCCCCAGCTGCCCTTCTC
>SXSP01000195.1 GCA_005792225.1 Bdellovibrionales bacterium
GAGCTTCGCATCGACAGCGTGGGTGATACGAATGTCGAGTGCACGGTGGTCTTCGGTGGCACATTAAAAGATCGAAAGGGCATGAACATTCCCGGGGGCGAGCTCGCGGTCGAATGCATGACCGAAAAAGATCTGCGCGATCTCGAGTTCGGCCTCGCCAACGGCGTCGACTACGTCGCGCTCAGCTTCGTTCGCAAGGGCGACGATATCCGCCAGCTTCAAGACATCATCAAGCGCAAGGCTCCGGGCACGCGGATCGTGGCGAAGATCGAGATGCTCGAGGCGCTCGACAATTTGGAAGAAATCGTGCGACTGAGCGACGCCGTCATGGTCGCGCGCGGCGACTTAGCCGTTGAAGTCGGGCAGACGCGATTGCCGCAAATTCAAAAGCAAATCGTTCAGCTCTGTAACCGGATCGGTTGCCCCGTTATCACGGCGACCCAGATGCTTGACTCGATGATCGGAAACCCGCGGCCCACGCGAGCGGAAATCACCGACGTCGCCAATGCCGTTCTCGACGGATCCGACGCGCTCATGCTCTCCGCCGAAAGTGCGAGCGGTAAATATCCGTTTAAGAGTATTCAGACGATGCACGAGATCATCCTCGAGGTCGAGCGGAACGGCGATTACTACTACAACATGACCCTTGAATCGGAGTTCTTCTCGGTGGCCGAGGCGATCGGAGCGGCGGCGAGCCTGACCGCTTTGAAACTGAATGCGTCGGCCATTGTGTGTTTGACGACATCGGGACGCACAGCTTCGATCATTTCGAGCTTCCGGCCTAAGGCGAGAATTATCGCGGTGACGCACATCCTGCCGACCCTCAACCGGCTCGAGCTCGTTTGGGGAATCCAAACGCTCACCATCAAGCCGTACACGGATTCTGATCAAGCCATGAGCCAGATCGAAGAAATGTTGATCAAGTACGGGCTGGTGAAGACGGGTGACAAGGTCATCTTGACGCTCGGAGTTCCGGTCCTGGAGCGCGGGAAGACAAACGCACTCCGCGTTTACACCGTCGGACGCGAAGATGTGAAGCGCCTACATGAGACGGATCTTCCGCTTCGTTGTAAGGATCTGGCGCTGCCGCCGGCGCGAGTTGAGGCGCAGTCTCGTCCCGCGACTACGGATAAGGCTTAAGAGAGAGATTCAGGGGCGCTGCACTTTCTTGCAAGCGTAGACGAGCTCCCAAATCGGGTGCATCGCCTCGAGTTCTTTCAGGTGAAAGGAGACGGCGATGCCTCCTTCAATCGACATTTTCTCCGAAATCACTTTTTTCTCGGCCAGTGAATTCACGTCATCCGTGCTGAACGCGAAGTTGAGATCTTTCATCGCGTCGGCTTGCATGGTGGTGAGGTTCACCTTCACTTCGCCCTTGTGGTTAGGCGTTTCGCGGTTGCCGTAGAAAACCAGGGCCTTCATTGGCTTTAACTCTTTTTCTTCGATTTCCACGCGCTTTTCTTCAGGCTTGAAGAGCCACTCCGTGTAGACGTCGCAGAAACGCACGAGAAAGTCGGCGTTAAAGACCGTAATTTTTTGTTTACCTTCGCCGAGGTCTTCGACCTTCATGTATCCCATGCTCTCAAGCAGAGCCATCATGCGTTCCATTTTTGCGGTCGGCATCTGAAAGACTTGAATCGTATAGCGGCGCAGAGTGTGCTGACTGACGACGAGACCCTCAGGCGTTTTTTCGCCGTAGCGTGAAGCGACGAGTCCGAGTATTCCCACGAGGCGCGTGGCCGTGTGGGGAGGGAAGTAGACCGTTTCTTCTTCGCCAGCTTTTTCGAGGTTTTTGATCTTCGTGTTCGCGTTTCGAAGGTGCGTATTCACGGTGCGAACGATCGCCTTCAGCCACTCGGGAAATGTCTTGAATTGTGCGTTGAGCGATTTAAATGGAAGCTCGATCAGCACGGAATCTTGAACGGCCTTGGCGCCCGCCGAGCGCGGCTTGTTGTCGAAGAAGGCCATCTCACCCAGCATGTCGCCGGGGCCGAGCTCGGCCAGAGTGATCTCGGATGAACCCTTCGATTTGGTGATCGCAATTTTTCCGGACTTGATGACGTACATCGACTCCGACGGGTCGTTTTCCCGAAAGAGGATGTCGTTTTTCTTCAAGTTCTTGAGACCGCTCACGGCTGAAAAGGTCCTTTGATAAATCAAGCTGCCATCTCATTATCGGGCCGACCGAGATGAAACTCGAGTCTAGTGAACTCCGTAGGTTTACTGACCCGCCCAAGGTCGGGTCGTGTAAAACTTTGGAACAATCCGTCCGAAGAGAATGACATGCACGAGGTCGCGGTCATTATTCCCTGCTTCAACGAAGAGCTCACGATCGCAAAGGTCGTCCACGATGCTCGCCGTGCGCTTCCCGAGGCCCGCATCTACGTCTTCGATAACAACTCCACCGATCGAACCGCAGACGAAGCACGCACCGCCGGTGCGGAAGTCATCCATTCACCGCGCCAGGGGAAGGGGCACGTCGTGCGACACGCCTTTCGCGTCGTTGATGCCGATGTGATTGTGATGGTGGATGGCGACGACACCTACCCCATGGATGAAGCGCCCAAACTTGTCTCGCTCGTTCTCGCGGAAAACTACGATATGGTGGTGGGAACGCGTCTGTCCCATTTTTCAGCCGAGGCTTTTCGTAAGTTTCATCTCTTCGGCAACCGCTTTCTATCTCGCACGGTGAGTTCTTTTTTCGGTCAAGAGGTGAGTGATATGCTCTCGGGCTTCCGAGCGTTTTCACGCGCTTTCGTAGAACAAGTTCCGCTTCACTCCGGCGGCTTCGAGATCGAGACCGATCTCACTCTCCAGGCGATCTCAAAAAATTACTCGATTTGCGAAACGCCTATCGCGTACCGCCATCGGCCGGAGGGAAGCTTTTCGAAGCTAAAAACGTTCGATGATGGATTCTTGATCTTAAAGTTCATTTTCAGATTAGTCCGTGACTATAAACCTTTGCAGTTTTTCTCGGTCCTCGCGACACTTTGCGTTTGTCTGGGCCTCATAGCCGGGTGGGCGCCGGTTCGGGATTTTGTTCTTCACGCCTACGTTTACACAGTTCCTCGCGCGATTCTCGCTGCCGCGCTCATGCTCCTCGGAACCGTTCTGTTCGGAGTCGGACTCATTCTTGACTCACAAAACCGTCACTTCGCCGAACAGTTCACGGGAATGCAAAAGTTGAGTGAGAGAGCACGACGCGAACGAGAGCGTGCCGAAAAATCTGCCAACGGTCGCCGGGCGGCTTGAATCAACAGGCTGAACACCATTTAGAGGCCTAGCTTTCGCCTCGCCTCGTGAAATTTATCGAAATACATCTTCGCTTCCGCTTCGTTTCCCCGAGCTTTCGCAATTTCGAAGAGTTTTCCGTAGGCGTGGTAAAAATCAGGATTGATCTCAAGCGCTCGGTGGAGATGTTTGAGTGCTTCGGGCAAATTGTTCCGCTCTAAGAACAGGAGTGCAAGATTGTAGCGAGTCTGCGGGTACTCGTCGGCAATTTCGATGGCACGTAAGTAGTGCTTCATCGCGCGCTCGTCGTCTTTTTGGTCGCCATACGCAATGGCGATGTTGTTGTGAATTCGCGGCGACTGATCGTTGTAGCGGAGGATGTTCGAGTAAAACTCGATCGGAGTCCGCCAGACTCGGTTTTGCATGTAGGTGGCGCCCCCGAGCGCGAATGCGCAGAGACCTACCGTGCATCCCAAGACGATTTGCATACGCCGCCCTTCAACGACGCGTCCGACACTCTCCGCGCTCCCGATGATGAGCCCGATGGAAGGTAGGTACATCCAGTGCTCAAGAAAAAACGCGTTCACCGGAATCAGGATACCGGTGTGCGGGACGTGAGCGGCCCAGAACCAGAGGATGCCCCACGCGAGCGCATGGCCGCGCCGGCCTCGGCTCCACACGAGCTGCGCGAACGTGCCGAGCGCCAATCCGAGGCCCGTCAATACCGGGAAGAACGTAAACTCGGTAAACACCGGAAAGCGCCTCTCCATGTGAAGGTCTCGCGGGAAAATCAAAAGCTCTAAATACGAGGGGAGAGTGGCGAAAAACGTATACAGCCGCACCGAGAAATTTTCGGTGTAGATGTTCGCGGTCCGGTAGAACGTAAAGCTCTCGTCGAAATCAAGAATGGTTTTGCGCGCGATCAAATAAAGAATGGCCATCATCCAGAGGGGAGTAGTGAATACGTAAGAGCGCCAACTCAACGGGCGCTCCGCGGTCGCAAACCGGCAGGCAACTGCCAACGCCGGAAAAACGATGGCGGCCTCTTTCGATAAAAGGCCCGCCGCAAAGAAGAAGGTCGCGAGCAGTCCGCGGCGCCAGGAGAAACTTGGAAAGAGAGCGATGCACCCGAGTAAACAAAAAAGCGTATAGAGAGGATCGGCGGTGGCGCTCATGTAAGTGACGGCTTCCGTGTGCACGGGGTGAAGCGCCCAAAGGAGACTTGCCGCGAAGGTCGCCTTTTGACCAAATCCGAGCCGCTGCCCGAGGATCATGAGAAGGCATGAGTTCACCGCGTGGTACGTGACGTTCAGAAGGTGAAAACCAAAAGTCGATAGCCCAAAGATTTGAAACACGAAAAGGTAAGAGACAGTTTGCAAGGGCCTGTAGAATGAATCCACGCCGCCTGCGCCCGTCGTGGAACTTGCGCGAAAGATGTCGAAGAAGCTCGACCAGCTCCGCAGAAAAGCGTTCTTTTGAATCAGGAATTCGTCATCGAAGAGAAACTCGTTCGAAAAGCAATTCGCGTACGCGATAAAAACGCTCACGACGAGGACTGCATAAAGCATCCACGGTCGCCAAAAAACTGCGGCCTGCTGCGAATTGGATTGCGCCATCGCTTCAAGGATAGCGAACTCGCAGAGGCCTGGCTAAGGACTAAGGACTAGAATGACATCGGTTTCGCGTTCGCCGCGATCTCCACGGGCGCACCGGTCGCGCGTACGACTTGATCGGGCGTGAGATCCGGCGCCCATTCAAGGAGCCGGAATCCCTCGCCGGGGATCACGTCAAGAACGCCGTAATCGCTCACGATGCGATCGATGCACTTCTTGCCGGTCAGGGGGAGCGTGCACTTTTTTAGAAGCTTCGGAGATCCGTCTTTAGCCGCGTGCTGCATGGCCACGATCACGCGTCGAGCGCCGGCGACGAGATCCATCGCTCCGCCCATTCCCTTAATCATTTTTCCGGGCACCATCCAGTTTGCGATGTCACCGTTCATATCGACTTCCATCGCTCCGAGAACCGTCAGATCGATGTGACCTCCGCGGATCATCGCGAAGCTATCGGCGGACGAAAAGAAGCTCGCGCCCGGCATCGTCGTCACCGTTTGTTTACCGGCGTTGATGAGGTCAGGATCAACTTCGCTCTCTAGGGGAAAGGGGCCAAGCCCCAAGAGACCGTTTTCACTTTGTAACATAACGTTCATA
>SXSP01000196.1 GCA_005792225.1 Bdellovibrionales bacterium
CGACCAAACAAACGGCGCGGATCGAGGCCGCGCACGCGCTGATGGATGAGCAAGAGGTGTTGAAGGAGCGGAACTTCTCGCGGACCGCGGGGATCGATTTCCAATCCGCGGATCGGCATCCGCAAAAACTGATTGAAGCCATCGGCATATCAAAATCCTACGGTGATCGGCATCTCTTCGGGCCGCTTGATCTCATGGTCACGCCGAAAACGCGCCTGGGGCTCCTCGGCTCTAATGGGAGTGGGAAGACCACGTTGATTCGCGTGCTCCTGGGTGAAGAGACGCCGGATCAGGGAAGCGTGAAGCGCGCCGAGCGCCTGGAGGCCGCTTACTTCGCTCAATATCGGGATGAACTCGATCCGAAGGTGAGCGTGCTCCGCACCCTCATTCCCGAGGGGGACTACGTGAATTTCCGCGGTCAGCACATCTTCGCGCGAAGCTACCTCGATCGGTTTTTATTTCGCAGCGAACAGATGGACATGCCCGTCGAAAAACTCTCCGGCGGCGAGAAGAGTCGGCTCCGCCTCGCGCAGCTGATGCTCACGCGCGCAAACGTTCTGATCCTCGACGAACCGACCAATGATCTTGATATGGCCACGCTCACGGTTCTTGAGCAGTCGTTAAAGGAGTTTGACGGCGCCGTCATTCTCGTGACCCACGATCGCTACTTCCTGGATCAAGTCTCGAATGAAATTCTCGCGTTCACCGAGGATGAAAACGGCGCGGGGCGCTTGGAGCGTTTTGCGGATACGCTTCAATGGGAAAGCTGGCTTTCGACCAAACCCGCGCGCAAGTTGCCCGGCGTGGTTGAAAAAGCTTCGCCGCAAAACGATCCGGCTTCCGCGGCACCTTCCGCACCGAAGAAGAAACTTACGTACAAGGACAAGCGCGAGCTCGAGGGCATGGAGGAGACGATCTCAAAAGCCGAGGCTCGTCTCTCCGAACTTCAATCGGAAAGTGTCAAACCAGAAAATGTCGCGAACGCGGCTCGACTGACGGAGCTTTACTCCGAGATGGCGGAACTCGAGGCAAAAATCGAGAAGCTTTATGCAAGGTGGGCGGAGCTCGAGGGTTAAGCCTGGTACCACCACGTGAGTTCGTGCTTGTTCACCGACAGGTGCTTAAGCCTTGATCCCGTGATCTTCGCGAATTCGCGCGCCGACGCATGATCCGTCTCGCCCTGAAACTTCAGCGTACAGACAAAGTTTTTAACGAGGCCCGACGAACGCCACTTGTTGACGAGGTCGTAGAGGTCTTTGGGGTAACAGATGAGATCCGAAAAAAACCAATCGATGGGCCCAACGTCCTCTGGCTTTAAGGTGAAGGCGTTTCTCTGAAGCGTCTTGACGTTTTTTAGTTTCGAGACCGCGGGTGCGAGGCTTGCGCGATCGACGGCGATAACTTCGCATCCCATCTTCGCGAGCACCCACGTCCAACCTCCCGGAGAAGCACCCATATCAAGGCAGCGTGCGCCGGGCGCGGGTCTTACACCTTCAACGGTGAAGAGTTCCCAGAGCTTCATGTAAGCTCTTGAGGGGGCCTCCTTATCCTCGTTGAAGGTTACTTCCCCGTCGGGAAAGACACTCGTGCAATCGGTCGCGGCGAGAAGCGAATTTTCATCGAGCAAGGTCCACGAGCCCAAGGTTTTTGCGGGAAGAGTTCCCAGGAAGTCGATGGGGGGATTTTTAATTTTCGGAAGTTGATCCTGAATCAATTGCGCGCGTCGGTGAAAGACCGTTGAGTGCAGCGACCAATACGGATGAAGGCCGCGAAGCTTTTTTGCGGCATCGGTGATGGAGGTGAATTCAATGCGAATGGGATTGCGCCAAACGTTTTGCGCCCATGCCGCGGCAGAGGAAGGCGGAACGTTCGTCGCGATCGCGAGACGCTCTCTCATTTCGACCGTCGCGCCACTCAGGCGGAGTTCGGTTTCGAGCTCGGTCTCGAAGCTCTCGGGTGCGACGCAAACAATTTGATCCATGACTCATCGAAGTAACACGAACGGACGGAACCCGGGAGCCTTTTTGAGGGGCTCCGGGTCGGTGGATGGGTTTGGCGGTGGGATCGTGACAGGATTCTAGAGGCTTCGCCGTGGGCACTGGCTCAGCAACTGAAACTAGACTTACCGCGAGGTTCCCATAATGGAAAATTGTATTAAATTGGACTTAAGATAAGTGAATCTTATGGCCGGGAAGCGAATTCGCGGGCTTTTGGGCCCGCGAATGCCTTGAGGGATCGAGAGACGAAAGTAGAAATTACTTCGTCGGTGATGGCGAAGCGGCCGGTGCTGACGGTGCCGTGTTCCCACCTGTCGCTTGCGAGCCGCTCGGTGACGTTGATCCGGAAGTCGACCCACCCGCAGGCGCGGTCATCGCTCCGGAAGTCGGTTCCGAAGTTGTCGCGTCCGTCGGAAGGTTTGCGGGATCGCTCGGTGCGGATGTATCGAGCTGGGCACCGGGACCTGCGCTTGCGCCCGTATTCGAGCCCGCAGCCGACGTCGCATCCGTCGACTGAGTGTTGTCAGTTGCGGGACCAGAACCGCGCGTGCAAGCGGAGATCGAAGCCGCAAGCGCGATGGCGGCGAAGAAGCTGAAAGCTGATTTCATCATTTTTCTCCTTTGGAAGTGTGTGGGGGGTAAATTGGTTTTGTGTACCATCCGCGCTCCAGTTTCGGGGAGTCGCCCTCGAGTTACATGAAGAGATAGTGGGATGGATGTGAAGTCGTCTAGACGTAGATCCAGTTCGACACCAGCTGCGGGCCAGATTGCGGGCCAGATTACGGGCCAGATTTGCCCACGATTGGACGGTCATCGCTTTCACTTTCTGTCAGGCCCCTCTACGATGAAAGAACAGTGCAAAATCAATTTTACTTCCTCATGATCGCCGCCGTGGTGGCGTCAGTCGCGGGATCCTTCCAGGCGCGAGCGCAGTCGGCAACGCAATTGCCTTCAACCTCCGCTTCCGTCTCGAATTTTGCCGCGAAACCACCACCCGTTTGCGACGTCGTAAAAAAATATCCGCTCGAAAAACTCTCCTACGAGATCAGCGAAATCAGTCCGCTCTGTTCTCCTTACATCCGCCAAAAGGAGAGAAAGGAACTCGATCGCTGCGGTGATTTTCATCGGGATCCGTACGCGTCAGGTGCGAGCACGTCCGCGAGCGTGTCGCGTTTTACTTGGGCGAGCCGAAACGAAATGGCCCGTAAAGGGAAAATCAATTTTTTCACCGAGCCCGAATTTCAGGGCCAGATGCCAAGGGTCCTCAAGCACGTCGAACAGTTGCGTGAGTCGGCGACGAACCTCTGCTGCGGCGGGGATCTCTCGTGCCGTCGAATGATGGAGAGGGTTAACGTCAGCTTCTGTCAGCCGAGCGCTGATCCTGATGCTCCCGACTCATGCGTCTTCGGGGGAACTTACAAGATGCCGGGTTCCGGTTACGCGAGCGTCTTTCGCTCGCTCCGGCGTGGATCCCCCATGACGGAGATTAAGCAAATCGCGGCGAAAAATCTTTCATCAAGCGAAGTGGGTTCCGGCCCGACGGAGCTCTCGAGCGGCTCGATCGTGCTCTCAAGTTACGTTCCCAAGTCCGAGGGAATTCGGGGGATCGAACCAACGCTTCTTCACGAATTCGGTCATGCGTGCAGCATGGTGCGCATGCAGCTCGCGGCCGGAGAAGGATCGTCGCCCAAGGCGCTTCGGGCGACGCAGTGGTTGGATCGCGCGAGATCGCGTTGCCGCGCGGACCTCGAGCTTCCCGCGGCTTACTACGATTTTTATGAGTCCATCGGCGAGTCGCGAACACTCGCGCAGTGTCTTTTTCATTTGACGGGTGAAAACCAAAAGCAGGCGATCGATAAGCCGTGTTCCGGGCTGTGCCCGGGGCACTATCTTGAGGAGTCGGTGGGAGTTGTTTTCTCACTCCTCCTCGGGCATCTCGATGGTCAGCCGGGAGCAGTCTTTCCGCAGACGTGCGATCACGTGCGCGACGGGCAACACCCGATGGTCTCGGATGTTTTGGATTGCTTGGCTCAGCACTCACCGAGGTTTCGCGAGCGGCTCGGCCGCGCGAATCAGTGTGGGAACGCGACGCCGGTGCCAGCACCATTGCCGGCAACCAGCCATCGCAAACTTGCAAGTCCGTGAGACAACTTCTTAGCGGTTCACGGAATCTTCGATCACTTCACGTGATCCGAAGCCGATGATGAGAGCCGCGCCCACTAAGAGAGCCGCCGCACATCCGACGAGGTACCAGGGCTGTCTTTGCACGGTGCGAAGTGCTGTCTGTGCGCCCGCGCCGACTTGATCCACAGCGCGGGTCGCAACGCGTGTTGCGAACTCGTTCACCTGCGGTTGCATCGCGGTGACGACTTGGTTTACCGCGCCAGCCAAAGAATCCTTGATGATGTCGGAAGAGTTATTCACCATTTGATCTGCCATAGGTCATGACCCCCTTCAAAGAAGACTCCTCCAATCTAATGGGGAAGCGCCCCGCGAATCATCGCGGAGCTGTGGAGTCATGAACACAAATGCCGAGGTTATTGCGCGGCGGGTGTGACCTGAACGGTCGCTTGCTCTTGGGCAGTTGACGTCGGCTGAACCACGGGATCGCGCGAGTGGATGCCGTTCATCGCATCGACGATGCGCTGATCCTGTTTGTAGACGTCTTCGCCAAAGGCGACCGTTCCGTCGCTGTAGGCCACCATCGTCGTACCGAAGATGTAAACGCGCATCGATTTTGTGAGCGATAGGCTCTTTTCGATGCCGCCGAGTTCGATCTCG
>SXSP01000197.1 GCA_005792225.1 Bdellovibrionales bacterium
CGAGGCGCCAGAATAGGGACTCCGGCGATATGTTTCAACCGTTTTCTATGATGAACAACGGCGCAGGTTGTCGGCGGGTTAGAGGCCGGGGGCTACCATGATGTAGAGACGGAGGACCATTCCAATGAGAACCGCGATCAGGTCGAAAATCAGGATGGTTGCTAGGCCCCAGGATTTGGAAATGCGCAGGAAAAGGCCCGTCGTGAGAACAATGACGAAGGTAAAGGCGATCAGATTCTCGCCCTCGGCTTTGCCGAGGATCTCTTGCATGACGAGCCCGAAAGTAAGGCCGAGAATAGTCCCCGAGACGAACTTCAACGAGAACAAAAAGAGGTCGCCTGAGGTTTTTTTGAGTTGAGACTGCATGTTTCCTACGAACTCCGACATGATTGACTCCTTTCAATCGCCGACAGTCAGATCGCCCGATTGAACGCGGCGGATGCGCGCTTCCACTTCTCCGCGGTCTGAGGCATTAGGGGCGAGTCTTAAGTAAGTATCATAGTTGGTGACGGCTTCGTCCGCCATCCCTTTCAGATGGTAGATCGCGCCCTGCTCTTTATAGATGTCAGGATTGCCACTTTCCAAAGTGACCGCCTGACGAAGAAGCGAGCCCGCCGAGTCGAGTGCACCGGAAAGACGATAGCAACGGGCCATGCGAACCAGGATGGAGGCGGCCTGACCGTGCTTCTGGACGGCTTTCTGGTATTCGCCGGCGCAGTTCGAATACTGCTTCAGGCTGAAGTATCCTTCTGCAGCCAGGAGGTAGCTATCGGCAAGATCGGGGTTGATCGCGCGTTCGGCGAGAGCCTCATCCAACGCGCGCTTTCCATCATTCATTCTTAAGTACACTCGACCGAGCTGGGCGTGTGCCTTCGGATACCGCGAGTTGATGTTCAAAACGCGCTCATATTGTTTTGCGGCTTCCGCTAATTTGCCCGCATCTAGATACAACTGACCCGAAAGGTAAATCGGATCCGCATCTGAAGGATCTAAAACCGCCGCCTTCAAGAAAAGCTCTAACGCTTCTTGATTGTGATTCTGCGCCTGCATCGCTTTCCCGAGATTGATCAGGGCTTTTTTGGAATTAGGATCGAGGGTCATCGCCTGCCGGAACACATCCTCCGCCGGCTTAAATCTTTCGTCTTGCATGAAGATCTCGCCCAAGGTGATTCGGTACTCGATCGCCGCTTGCGGAACTTGCTGTCCCCTCGTAATTACGAAGCGGTTGATGATGTTCTGAATATACGTGGCCCCCGCATCGACTCCGTGGAGAGCGGCTTCGACCTTGCCGTAAAGACTCTGGGCCTCGATATTGTTGCTGTCGAGGTCGATCGCCCTGGCTGCGTATCTTTGAGCCTCAACGAAATTCTGCGTTCCGATGTAGGACTTCGCCATCAGGAGAATCGTATCCATATCGGTCTCGTAGAGTTTCAGTGCACGAAGCCCGTAGTTGATTGCTGCTGGAAAATTGTTTCGCCGGAACTCAACTTGGGCAAAACCCCTATAGACCTCAAAACTCTTCGGCGATTGCGCCTGCGCGCGCTTGAGAACCTCCGCGGCTCCGTAAAAATCAAAGCGCTGTGCCGAATAATCAGCTAACTCGACGTAGGCAGAAATAAGATTGGGATCAGCGAGAATCGCCTTTCTCAACCACTCCATCGCTTCAGTTGTTTGATTGAGTTGCCACAAGCACTTACCGGCCTTCATTGCGGCAAAAGCATTTTTCTTCTCGGCCTCGAATGCGGCCTTGTATTGTGCCTGCGCATTGAAGCAGTCGCCTGATCGAGCAAACTGGTCACCTAAGTAAACGAGTTCGTCGGCCTTGAATCTTGTATTCTTTAGCTCACCCTCTCCGGCGAGCATGACGATCATTTGCTTCGCCTCAAGATTTCCAGAATTTAGAGCATACGCGCGACGAGCGTTTTCCAGAGCCTTCGGTTTTTGATTCTTACGCAAATTGATTTGGGCCATCCCGAAATATCCATTCGAGAGAACGGGACGCGGAACTCGATCCGCCTCATTGATTCCCGCCTGAATCAAAGCAAGCGCCTTGTCGTATTGGTTGAACTGAAGTCCTTCGATGATGCCCATCTCAATTTTCGCGGGTCCGTGATTGGCAACTTTGCGATTTACGTCGTGGTAGAGCTGTAGGGCCTGAGGGTATTGCTGAAGTCTCGCGCGCGCTCTCGCTTCTTGAACGTTCGTTTTCATCCATGCCGACCACAGAACTCGTGCGATCTTAAAATACTCGGCCGCGTTCGCATAATCTTGGTTGAAGAGATAGATGTCGCCCCTCATCTCGTAGAGCGCGGGAACTTGCGACTGCTCAAGCAAAATACTTTCCGCGAGCCCTTGAGCATCCCGGAACCGACCGGTCATCATGAGCTGGGTGATCTCACAAGTCGTGCCGTTGATGCCGGCAGGATCAATTCGTTTCGCCTCTTGAGTTACGCTCGCGATCGTCTTTAAATCCTGAGCGTCCTGATAAGCGAACGGCCATAGCTCCCGGTAAACCAAACAGAGGGTCGAGAGAGCACTTGCCTTTTTCATGGCGTCTTCGGGCTTCTGCGAGGCGCCTTCCACGATTTCGACCAACTCGTTCTGCGCGCGTTGATAGCCGGTGAAAGTATCCGTGACAAACGAGTCGATCGCGCGTTTGAATTTTTCTTTCACTCTCGATTCCGCGATCTCCTCTTGCGTCTTCCGCGGCGCCAAAAGGTGAATCCGCGCTTCGAGCCCCGAATCGCTGCCAGAGAATACCATGGCGATCACGACCACCAGTGCAGCACCTGCGATAACCATGAGAGGTTTTTTCTGTTGCTTCAGTTTCTCCAGTCTCTCAACGGCTTTCAAATCGGTGAGCTCAATGACGGGGGCCTGCATGGTCCGCGTGACGTCATCTGGAAAGACGGGTCGAATCGAGGCCTGACTTTGATTTTGACTCTGGTTGGAGCCCGTCGCCGTCGACTGGGTTGTCGACGACGGATTCGAAGTTGGTGCCTTTTTCGAAGTTGCACCACTCGTGCGCCGAGATTTAGTTCCGAAATCAGGCGCGCCGGAGGCTTTCTTGCCGCTTGCCGATGGACCTTTAATTTCAGCGGCTAAGGCATCGAGAAGACGGTCGTAGAATTCGGGTGCTTTTGAAATCGCAATCCAACTTCCACCGGGATAAGTGGCGACCAGCTCGCCTCCAAGAAAGTCGTTCTCGTCGATTTTCTCGAGCACTCGCTCTGTCGTATACGGCCCCGAGATTTTCCCTTCGGAGTTTTTAATCATCCAGAGTTTGCTACCCTTGGTCGACATCGCGAATGCTTCCGGAAAGTGGTTCCATTTCAGAGCCAGTTCCTGGTTCCAAATTGGTATCGAGCCCCATTATGGGATTTTAACGTAAACTGCTGAATTCATATAGTTTTTAGAGAAAATGTGGACCTTCGTTGCGGCTGGGTTTTTACTCCATTCCGCGCGCGCGAATGAATTCGTTTTAAGGCGCCACACGCGCTCGTGGAGCTCGTCGAAACTGGACGAAAAGTTGGCATCACGGTTGCTACATAGAAAGTCGATGCAAGACGCCCTGATGAAGCTCAAAAGGAATCGCGACATCGTCCGCTCTGTTCTGATCTTCGGATATATCGTTGCGGTTCTTCTGATCTCGGGTCTTGCTCGGGCCTAACAAGCCCTCTGATTTTGGCACTAATTGATTCGGTCTCGTACCCCTCCAACGAACGAGATCGGGTCTTTCGGTTCGCTCTAATTTCAACCCCCTCCGAAATTAGAGCACCTTCTTCGACCCTGACTCTGGCCCCTCCGGAGTTAGGGTTTTTTTTCGCCCAAAAACTAAAAACCCTCTCGCTGGGAGAGGGTTCGCTGAAGATCAATCTTCTTTTGCTCGGGAGATCTTGGCTCCCAAACCGCTTAGCTTTTTCTCGAGGCCCTCGTAGCCGCGATCGAGATGGTAAATGCGACTAATCACCGTCTCGTCTTTCGCTGCCAGGCCCGCGAGCACGAGACTCGCGCTCGCGCGCAAGTCCGTCGCCATGACCGGCGCTCCCTGGAGGCCGCCGGGCTTCCCGCGCACGACGCAAATGCGATTCTTCGGCGTGATATCGGCGTTTAAACGAAGGAGTTCCTGAACGTGCATGAAGCGATTTTCGAAAACGGTCTCGGTGATGACGCTCGTCCCATCCGCAACCGTCGTGAGCGCCATGAATTGAGCCTGAAGATCTGTCGGGAACGC
>SXSP01000198.1 GCA_005792225.1 Bdellovibrionales bacterium
CGAAACGAGTTTCTTAAAGGCTTTCTCATGAAGGTAAGCCGTGCGGAAGTCTCCGTAGAGGTCCTCACCCATGAAGTTGTTCGTGCTCGCGTACCTGAGATCGATCATGACGTTTGAAATCGAAGCGAGCTCCTTGAACTGCGGACCGATTTCGGGCGCGGCGGAGGCCTGGGCGCAAAGGAGAAACGAAAGAAGCGTGGTGCGAATCATGGCTGACGTCCTTCGGGGTTTTTAAGACTTTATGATAGGAGGGTCCCGCCGGCCCAGGCAAGGCTCATCCTCGGCTCCCGACGGCAGGCCAAAGTGACCTTCCACGGCACCGATCGTATAAAGTTTGCACGGGCACCTCAAAAAAGCCCAATGAAATCAACTTGGCCCGAAGCCCGCGCGAACACCCTCATTCTGGTCCTCCCCTTGCAAAACCTTGAGGTCAGAAGGGTGGTCGTGCGAACGACCCAAAAAAGGGGCAAGAAAGTATGATCAGCAAATATGTGAATCAAACGAAGTCTTCGATGATGGTCCTCGGACTGACTCTCATCACGGCCCTCACGGGTTGCGCTGAGAAAAACTTCGAAGCGGTGCCTTCGACCGACGGACCTAAGGTCGTCGGAACTCCGCGCCCCACGCCTCCCCCGGGATGCACAACTGATAACGTCGATAAAATCTATCGCCCCACGAAGATCCTCTTCGTCGTCGATACTTCAGGCTCAAACGTCAACGTCACCGCGAATTACGGAAGCACTCCGAACTGCGGAAACGGCGGACTCTGCACGCCTCCCACGGATCCTAACAAGGATTTCCGCGGCGGCGCGATCTCGGACTTCTTGGCGCGCTTCCGTCACAAGACAAACTTCAGCTGGGGATTCAACACGTTCTCGGCAAATCGTTCGATCGCGTACATCAACAGCGGATCGGAAGACAGCCCGATCTTCTCGGATAATCCAAACTCGATGAACACGGCTTTGAATCGCTTCAACAATTCGACCGATTCGGGCAACACGCCCTACCGTCAAGCGGTAAACCTCGCGGCGAAGGCGATCGAAGACGATCCCGATAAGAACGACACGGAGAAGCCGAACTACTTCGTGATCCTTCTCACTGACGGTTACCCCACGGATTACGTCAACCAAGACGGATCGCTCCAGGAAGACGCGGTGAAGGCAGATCTCAACGCGCTCTTAGCGAAAGCTCCCGGCCAAGTGAATCTCTCCACGATCTACTACGGTCAGGGGAACGATCCACGCGCGATCGCGCTCTTAAAAGAAATGTCGGAAATCGGCGCGGGTCAATTCGCGAACGTCAACGATCCGAACTCGGACTTCAAGATCGACGACGTCATCCCCGGCAGCAACAACGGTTGTAAGTAATCGAAGTGAAGGATCAGAGACCGGCGATCGCGGGGCGATACAGCTCCGCGATGAACGGGTTCCCACCGCTCTCGGCTCGGTGATACCACGAGAGCGCCCCTTGTACGGGATCTTCTTCTCCTAAGACCTGATTCCCCAAATTCAAAGGACGAAAATCTTTGTAGATACGACTCGCAAGCCAGCTGAGCGGCGTTGGCATCACTTGTTTGGACTGAATGAGGGCCATCAGATGATTATTGTCGTCCACGTTGTCTCCGTCGAGCCTCGCGCGAACGGCGATGTCGACGGAACTCACGAGTAGGCCCACGTCGGTAAAAAAGAGAACCGGATACAGCGGCCAGGCCTTAAACGCCCGGAGATACTCTCCAAGATGCGATGGACCTAAATAATCCTTATTTTGATACTTACCGAAGCGTAAGAGGTGCGCGAGCGCCATTCGCCCCAACCGGTCGTGCATGTCGTACATGCCGAGAGCCATGATAATCGGCCGCTGCTGGTCGCGCGAGAAGCGATTGGGATCGCTTCGAAAGCCCGGCTGATACGGATGGCGTACGTAAATTCCGGGCGCGACCTCGAGCTGATCAAGTGCCCTCTCGAATGCTTGAGCATCGTGGTAGCGAAAGAAGACCATGCCGATTCTTTGTGCCGTATCGCCGCCATCGCCATCGGCCTGAACAATCAGGCCGTGTGAATCGAAGTGGATCAGCATATGAGGATCCGTCTTTCCGCCGTGGCGAATCACCATGGATGTATCCGAGAGGCCGATCCCGTCAGCGAAGTCTTGATCGCCGGCAGGCACGCTCTGGGGAACTCTCATCATTCTTCCTTCGAGCACGCGCGCGTTCGCTTCCGCGTCCGTGGCTTTCCGGGGGCGAGGAATCGGGGCCGCGAAGGTGTAGGCGTAAACGACCGAGCCTAAATAAAGAACCACGAGCCAACGCATGCCATCCCATCTGGTTTCCCTGACCCGGGCATGGTGGCACTCGCTTGATGCAGGGAGGGAACCCTACAAATATTATTGTAACAGAAACTTCGACAGGTTCAGCTCCGTCTCATTCTGAAACGCGACCCACTTCCGAGCGATAAATGTTCGACGATTTGATTTCGAACGCTACATTTTCAGACTTCTTCTCCCGATGAGACTGAAGGCTGGTTGATGTCTGGTTGATGTCTGGTTGATGAACTCATCATCACTGACGAATCGCTCGACACGAGTGGGATGAGTGGATCGATCAGAGACGGCGAATTTCGACTGATATCGTGAGGTTCCGGTGCCGTTGCAAGCTAAGACATGGGTCATGGTTTGCAAGTCAATTCTGTAGGTAGAGAACTCTGGGGGGCTTAAGGTCATGTCACGAATGACAATGCGTAAGATCAAGTTCTTGTTTCTCTTTGCGATGTTGACCGTCGCATTTCAGAACTGCGGATACGTCGCAAAGCCCATTGACGTGAGCCTCATCGGCACGAACGACGGCGCCTCCGTCGATGCCATTCCATTCGCGAAGGTGAAGGCTGAGGTTTTCGATCCGAAGTGTTTAGCCTGCCACAGTGACAGTCTTCAAAGCGGGAACGTAAATCTTCAATCTTATACATCGACCATGAAGGCTGTCGTCGCGGGTGATGCTGATGGCAGTCTCGTGTACCAGTCGATCGCTGACGGTTCAATGCCCCTCGGTGGAGCACTCGATCCCGCAGCTAAACAACTCGTCTACGACTGGATCCGTGGCGGCGCTCTTGAGACCGTGAGCGGCGGCAACCCGGCCGACGGACTTCCGATCGTAAACGCCGGCGGCGATCGCGCGCTCATTCTCCCCTCTAACAGCATTACCCTGAACGGAACCGCCTCAGATCCCGGCGGCTTGATCACCGCGATCAAGTGGACGCAAGAGAGCGGCGGCGCCGCGATTCTCTCAAACGATACCACCTTTAATCTTTACGTTTCGGGTCTCCAGGCTGGCTCTTATCAGTTCAAGCTGACCGTTACAGATGACGAAGGAAATTCGAGTTCGTCGACGATGACTCTCACGGTGCAAGCGGCCGGTGTGCCGACGCCGACGCCACGTCCTGCGACTCCGACTCCGACTCCGCGTCCAGGAACGCCGACGCCTCGCCCGGCGACGCCAACACCTCGCCCGGCCACTCCGACTCCACGACCCGCGACTCCCACACCAAATCCGGGCGGAGCGGTGACGTTCAGCTCGCTCAAGACAACGTTCCTCGACGCGAAGTGCGCGGCCTGCCATCAAAGCGCGACTTACAACGTCGTCAAGGGCTGGGGCGAACGGTTCTACACGCGCACGGCTGACAAATCGATGCCGCTCGGTGGCTCTGGTCTTCCGGATACTCAGATCCAGATGATCAGACGTTGGATCGACGGCGGATCGCCGAATAACTAATCAGGTTTCTTGGCGGCGGAAGCCTCGCACTTCCGCCGTAGTTCCACTTGTCCTCCAATTCAAATTCAAGGCAGAATCGCAAGTCTTAAACTCTCACTTCGGAGTCATGGCTGCGCATGCATTTTAGAATTGGAATTGATCTCGGCGGCACGAAAACCGAAATTCTCGCGCTCGATGAGAAAGGGCGCGAACTCCTCAGGGAGCGCGCCCCGACTCCCGCAAAAAATTACGGCGAGATTGTTTCGCTGATCGCAAAGCTCGTGCGTGAAGCCGAAACGAATTTGCGGGCGAGCGCTCAGTCCGTGGGTGTCGGAATTCCGGGTGCGATTTCGCCCGCAACCGGCCTCATCAAGAACGCAAACACGACGTGTTTAATCGGAAAACGCTTCGATCACGATCTCGAAGCGGCCGTGGGACGCCCGGTTCACCTTGCAAACGACGCCAATTGCTTTGCCCTCTCTGAGGCGACAGACGGAGCCGGCGCCGGCCACGACGTCGTCTTTGGCGTCATTTTAGGTACGGGCACCGGCGGCGGTGTCGTCGTTCGGGGCCACGTCTTAGGGGGACCAAATTCCATCGCCGGGGAATGGGGACATAATCCTCTCCCCTGGCCCCTGGCGGATGAACTTCCGGGTCCCGCGTGTTACTGCGGTAAAAATGGATGCATCGAAACGTTTTTGTCGGGCCCCGGCATCAGCCGTGATCACCAACTCAAGGGTCATGCGAAGTTCACGGCCTCGGAACTCGAGGCTCGCGCTAGAGAAGGCGACGCGAACGCCGAGGAGACATTGAAGCGTTACGAGGAGCGCCTCGCGAAATCACTGGCATCCGTCATCAATATTTTAGATCCGAACGTGATTGTTTTAGGCGGTGGGGTTTCAAACCTTGAGCGGCTCTATGAAAACGTGCCGAAGATCTGGGGCAAGTACGTGTTCTCGGATGAAGTGGATACAAAACTCGTCAGAGCCAAGCATGGTGATTCGAGTGGAGTGCGCGGAGCCGCGTGGCTCCGCGCCTAAAAATCACAGAGGTGCGCCGCCGCCGTCACCGCGGTTGTCTTGAACGCAGCGGTAACCGACGAAGCAAGAAGCCGAGTCAGTTGTGGGAACGAACGCGGGGCGTGTTGTTTCGCCAACCGAGCAGTAGCCCTGATGAGCAACGTAACGATCGTAAGTGTGAGCGCTTGTGCGCATGACGACAGCGCCGCGGCTTGCGACGAGGTCAGCCGCTTGGCGGCAAGACATTTTGTAAGTTGCGGGCATTGCGTGAGCTGTCGAAGCGCCGAGGATGGCGAGAGCTGCGAGTGCTTTGAACATATTCTCTCCTTAGGGTTTGATAGCAGTTGGTGGAACGATCACTCCACCATATAGCGACCGTTCAAAAGACAAGTAAAGCGTGATTTCCACAATTTGTTGCCCGTGGACAACACGGTGTTGCCCAAATTCAGCTTCACCTTGACCTCGGTCGAGAGCTCACGCAAGCATCCTCTTGTGATGAGCACACCTTCGATACTCGACTTCGACGACTACCGAGCGTTTCTGAAAGCCACGCTCGAGGAGAAGGCGCGAAAAAACCCCACGTTTTCGCTGCGTGCCTTCGCGCGTCTCGCGAA
>SXSP01000199.1 GCA_005792225.1 Bdellovibrionales bacterium
CTCGCGGCTGGCAATAAGTTCTTAGGCACGGATCTTCAGATCATGTTGATTGAACTCGGTTGGCGATCGCTCTATTGGAATCCCGATCCGAGTCGCAACGAGGCTTGGGATCTTGAGGATCGTGAGCTTGTGCCGCCCACGCGCGGGAGAAAATGGATGCCCGTTTGGGGCGGTCATGCTCCCCGCTATCAATCGGTCATGCGAAGGGGAATCTACTTCAATATTCCGGTTCAGGATGCGAGCACGCTCGTAGGATTTAAAAAACATCCTCCCGCGGAATTTGGTGAACCACCCTTTTTCATCGGAACGGCCCACGCGGGTTACCACGT
The DNA here is from genome assembly GCA_005792225.1 of Bdellovibrionales bacterium. Classification (GTDB taxonomy): domain Bacteria; phylum Bdellovibrionota; class Bdellovibrionia; order Bdellovibrionales; family JAMPXM01; genus SXSP01. The sequence goes on from SXSP01000199.1 coordinate 330, forward strand.
CTTTCCGGGCTTCAATGGAAACGTTCTTGAAGCCCACAGCGCACGGAACCTCAACGACAGTCACAATCTTGAACTGAGTCCCTTCAATCCTCTCGGCGGGGGCGGCCCTCGCTGGACGCGCACGGAACGTTATCGTTCGGGCGTATTCGTTTTCCCTCCTAAGCCGTAGGCTCCCGTTTTGCTCTTTACAGGGTATAAGGCAACCGCGCGCGCTCCATCTCGCTTTGATTCGAGATGAGCGCTTCCCGCTGTCTGATATTTAGACAGGCAGGTGACGAAGTGTGGTTTTACGAGGGAGAATTGCATGAGAAAGTTCTTTCAGTCTTCACTTGATTGGTTCAGCGGAAAGACGACGCAAGCAAATCAAGAAGAACTCAAAGCCGAAGTTCTCGTTCAAGTCGCGACGGCTCCGCTTGAGCCTTTGATCGTCGTTGTGGAGGCGGCGCCGGAAGAAGCTGCGCCCACGACGGCTTTGACGGTGGTGCCGACGGGGCCGGCGATGGAAATTGAGTCGGTTGTCGAGGCAGTCGTCGAGGAGCCTCTTCCTTACGTCCCACCGGTCGAAGATGGACCCGCGATCTCAATCCTCAAACGTGGTCCCGTGCTCTATGCCGTTTGCCCCCACTGCGAGGCCTCTTGGAGCTTACGCGAACGCCTCTACGATCCGCGCACGGGCCGGCCGGCAAAGTTGAAAAACTTCGATTGCCCCGCGTGCGAAAAGAGCGTCTCGCTTCCCGCTCAGCTGATCTAGCCCTTCGCCGAGGCCATTTCATCTTGACCGGGGTCGGTTGCTGCCGTGCAATCGTTTGTGGGCATGAAAAATCCATTCGCATTCCTCAGCCTTGCCTTGCTCTTCTTTTGCGTTCGGGCGTTCGCGAACACGAACCAAGGTCCTGTCGTCGATGTCCTTGATCCTGAGTTTCTGCAGCGGCTTGATAAACCTGGATTGTTTTCTTTTGCGACCGTCGTGGGCGCCGAGCTAGCAGAAAGCCATTACCTGCGCCAGAGGTCCGTGGATCCCGCGATGTCGCGACTCAAAATCATCAGACTCGATGGTTTAAGCCAAGCGGGCAATCACCGTTACGACGCGATCGCCGCGCAGGTGAAGGCCGACGTCGAAGATCTTCAGCAGACCTCGGGCGAGAAGATGGCCTACAGCTCGGAGCAAGCCGAGATTCTCGCTCCCGCGGGAAACGTCGCGCGGCACTTTGATCCCTATTGGCTGAACTCCAAGCACGCGGCTTTTCCGCTCATCGCCGTCGTCAATCGCATCGACAAGAAAGATATGCATCCCGACAGCTGCGGGGAGCTTCGCTTTGTTTACCGCCTCGCCTACTATAAGGCCGATGCCCAGCGATCCAGTCGCGGATCTGAGCTCCTCATCGAGAGCCGATCGACACTTCCCGTCTTCTTGAACGTCGTTTTCGCCTACCACAAGGGCTTAAACGGTCGGTGCGAGGACGTCGCCCGCCTCTGGAGTGGAGCGCCCTCTGAGAAAGAGCGAGAGCGCTTCTTTCAGTGGCTGTTGAGCGGAAGCCTCGACAAGCGGAGGATCGATCTTAAACAAATTGAATTGAACATGCAAATCGTGCGATTTCCCGCAGGCCAGAAGACCGACTTCGGAGGCCAGGCGATTTACCTGTTCAGGATCTTCAAGGATGACCAGGGAGCGTTTAAACCCCTGCCCCTCGAAAATACACCTAACGTATCGGAAGTTCTGAAATCCGCCGACCTTCGCGCGGATCTGATCCGACAACTCACCGATCCCGTGAATCTTTCGAGGATCGATCAGGGCACTTTCGTCCTTGAGAACACGGGAGGAAAACTCCTCGCCACTCGGGCACTTTCCTTCTCGACGAGCGGACGGGCGAGACTCTCAAACAAACCCTTCACTTCGATCTTCGGGCCGATGGGAGGGGACCTCTCGCAAGCGGATCTGTCCCGGCTGAAGTTCATTAAGACCACGAGCGGCCTCGTCGAGCGCATGAACAACGCCTCGTGCGTCGGCTGCCACCAGGCGAGCGGCACCGCTGGCTTTCATCTCATGGGACTCACGGGCTCGTTGAACTCGGCTTTCAATCAGGTCATGGTCCCCTTCTCTCCTCACTACTATGCGGAGCGAGTTCGTCGATCCGCTTACACGCAGGCGCTAGCTCATGGGCGTTTGCCGAATCTTTTCCGGCCGCTCTCCATTCATCCTCCCGCACGATGGTCGCGATCGGCGGGAGTTCCTGACTTTGAGGTTCCGAGGACTCGAGATCTCTGCCTCATGGACTCGCGCGATTTCTCTGCAGCCCCTGCATGCGAAACGGGTTCAAAGTGCACGCTCACGGTCGAGAATAAAGCAATCGGAGCCGGATTTGGTGAATGCGTATCGACACCGCTCACGACCGCCGGTCACATCTGTCGCAAAGGAGTTGTAAACACGGCGGCGACTATCCCTGAATGGGGGGATCTCTTCAACCTCACGGCCTTTCGAGACACCGTGAACGTCAATCAAACGATCTTGGCACGAGGGAATCTTTGCGGACATCCCAAGGGTGGAGTCCCGCTCGGCCGGATCGCGAAAGCATGCGACCTTCATTCGCCTGACGGTAAACTTGCCTTCGTCGATAAACTCGCGTCGGCTTCCGCAGCCCCGAAGGAAATCTGCGCCATGCGCGGCGGACCGCAGTTTGACGAATGTGCGAAGACAAAGAATCCGCCGGATTGCCTCGCGAACGCGAAGATCGTCAGATCTTAGTTAGATACCTGCTCTGTCGGAAGGTTCTGCCGCGAAGATTACATCTGCCAGCAGTTGCCGGAGGCGGTGTCGCGTCTCTATCTCGGTGTCGAAAAAGATCTCGTGGCCAAACGCATTCGCAAATTAAGCCAGCTCGGCGTCGGCTTCTGCGTTCCAAATTACTTCGTGTTTAACATGCGCTCCGACGGCCATATCATTCCTGAGACGCGGCCGCCCGAAATCAACTAAGATTTTCCCTGAGCCTTCTTCAGATCCTTCAGCACCTCGCCCGCGTGAGTCTCGGGCTCGACCGTTTCGTAGAAGCGAATGACTTTTCCGTCGGGTCCGATCAAGATACTCTGCCTCTGGCTGAATCCCACGACGGGCATCGAGCCAACGCCGTAGAGTCGACCGATGGTGCCATCCGCGTCCACGAGAAGATCAAACGGCAGTTTGTGCTTACTCGCGAAAGCCTTGTGACTCTTCTCATCTTGTCTCGAGATACCAAAGACGACGGCGTTCATCTTTTTGATTTCTGCGTACTGATCGCGAAGAGCGCACGCCTGCTTCGTACAGCCGGGAGTTTCGTCTTTTGGATAGAAGAACATCAGGACATACTTACCGCGCTGATCCTTGATATTGATCGTCTTTCCGTCTTGGTTTTTCGCGGAGAAATCCGGCGCGACTTCGCCGGCGGAAATGGCCATCACGACCTGGGTGAAGAGTACGACGAGAAGAGCTGCGACGCTTGAGAATTTCGATTTTTTCATGACATAGAGCAGAGCACGCACAAGCCGAACTGACAAGAGGACTCTCGGGGCAATTAGCAACTCTCTGGGGACTTATTCCACCGCTCCTCCTCTCAAACTCAAACCTTTCGGGACCGATTATCCCATTCTCGTGACGGCTTGGAATTTGCTTTTTTGTAATCCGAGTTAGATCGCAGACCTCTGAACGCGCACCCACTCCGCGTGGAAAATGTGAAGAGATCGCAAAAATCCTAAGGTAAATGCCAAGGAAAAGGAGACCCCGTGAAAGACAATCAAGGACAACCGAAGAAGAGCCAAACACGCCGTCAATCTGCTGAAGGCCGTGGTGAATCGAAAGCTTCAAGCCGCGCGGAATCTGCAGAACGGATGGAAGCATCGGAACAACAGGATTCTCCTGTGAATCTTCCGAGCGCCTTCGCCGCAAACTTGCCGCCGGAAAGCCGCGAAAATCTCGAGCGCCTTTTGACGAACGGCCGCGAGTTCCTCCGCGAGACAAGAACTTATGTTAAGGAAAATCCGGGCGAAGCCGCGGGCCTCGTTGCCGTCGGTGGCGCGATCCTCTGGGCTCTTTTCGGAACAAAGCCGGGCCGCCGTCTCTGGGAAGTCGGTCAGCCGCTCGCGAGCCGATTCCTCGCCGACAACATCTCGTCGACGTTCAATCTCACGGGCCGCACGCTTCAATGAATGGCCCTCATGGGGAGCTTCGCGCTCCCCATTTACCTTGATGCCGTTACGGCACGAAGTTCTGTCGCGACAAAGTCGCCATCGCCTCAAGGTCGGCGTCGGCGATCGGCTTCTCGGCGGAACCGTAAACAAGAGTAAATGAGTCAGGCTTAAGCCATGCGGGATCGATTCCCGAAGCCTTAAGCCTGTCTATAAACTGCTGGTTCTTCGAGAACTGAAACTCGATCCCTCGCCGAAAGCCCGATTCGGCTTGCGACATGTAAGCACGCCACTCCGCGAGCGCACCGTCGGCACGGACATAGATATCCCGTTTGATCTCATTCTTCTCAAGACCACCGAAGGCAAAATCGGGAGCTACGTCAATCTTAGCCGGCGTTGGACCAAACTCCGCCGCCATAACTCCCGTGATTAAACCTTGAACGTACACTGCGCGATTCATTAATTCCGCGGCGAGCGGACTTCCCGCCCTTGCCGCATTCGCGACATCCTCGAGGCTCACAAAGCCCCGCGAGGGATCCGCGAGAAGACCCAAGAGCGCCTGGTCCTTATCCGTAAGCTTGGATGAAAGCTTTGGGAGCGCTTCATTCAAATTTGTTTTGATCCATTCCGGAACTTGCTCCTTCGGAAGATGCGCACTCAAGAGAACCGAAAGAAGTCCGCCCAGGTGATTCTTGGGGCGACCTCCGGCAACGAAATTCTCGAACTCAAGCGGAGGAGCCTTTTGGTAGGATCGCACGACCTCCGCCGCCGCTTTGAATCCCGAAGGAAGCATGCGCTCGAGGTCCCGGAAGTCCTGAAGACGAAGGTGACCGGACTCCGTCGCCGCATCTTGAAAGACTCCTTTTCCGGTCGTCTTTCCCGATGCCCAACCAAGTCCCGTACCGGCGAAGATGATTCCCCAACGGCTCCCGACTTTCGTTTTCGCGCTCGCACCAATCTTCGCCGAGAGAGTGAAAGAATCGTTCTTTACAAAAACCTTTACGCGAGCGAGTTCGGGGATGTTGAGTTCCTTCGAGAGTGCCGCGAGTTCAGCTTGCACCATCTCTGGGAGAGGAAATTCCTTATTTCCTATCACACCAAAGTTTGCAGGTAGCTGAATCGCCCGTCCGCCATCAACAACCTGTCCCGGAGAAGGTACGACAAGGACGATGTCACGCTGATCTGCTGGCGTCGATTCCAGGATGTATTTCAACGATGGAACCGCCGTCTCCGCAATCAATCGCGAAAGCTCCTTAAAGGACTGAGGGCCCGGAGGCGCGAAGTAAAGTTTTGCCGATCCGTGCTCATGACCGCGAATGCCCGGAAACACTCCGTGGCCACTACTGCCGCCGAGGACCACAGTCGCGATCCGCTGCCGAGTCATGTTCGACACGATCTTCGACGACATCTCCTTCACCTTGGTTTTTGCGCGGTCAAACCAGCGCC
>SXSP01000200.1 GCA_005792225.1 Bdellovibrionales bacterium
ACGTCATCGTCAAAAAGTACGGCGGAACCTCCGTCGGCTCCATCGAGCGCATCGAAAACCTAGCGGACCGCTTGGTCCGCGACATAAAATTGGGCCAAAAGCCGATCGTGGTCGCGAGCGCGATGTCGGGAGAAACCAACCGACTCATCGCCATGGCGGAGCAAATCGATCGTGATTACCGCGGTCCGGCCTACGATATGTTGATCGCCTCGGGCGAGCAGGTCTCAATCTCGCTTCTCGCGATCGCCCTCAAAAAACGTGGGATCAAGGCGCAACCGCTCCTCGCTTATCAGCTGGGAATCCTCACCGATTCGGTCCACGCGAAGGCACGAATCAAGGACATCAACGGCGACAAACTTCTAAAACTCGTCGAGCAGGGCATCGTCCCGATCGTTGCGGGCTTTCAGGGAGTTGACGAGGAAGACAACATCACAACCTTGGGTCGCGGCGGCTCCGACACGACGGCCGTGGCGCTCGCGGCGGCGATCCGCGCGCGCGACTGCGAGATTTTCACGGATGTTCCCGCCGTCTTCACCGCCGATCCGCGCGTAGTCCCTAAGGCTCGCGAAATTTCCCACATTTCTTTCGAAGAGATGATGGAGATGGCGTCGCTCGGGAGCAAAGTTCTGCATATCCGCTGCGTGGAAATCGGGGCCAAATACGGAATTCGCATCCACGTCCGTTCGACATTCGAAGAAAGAGAAGGAACGTGGATCGTTCCCGAAGGAGAAGTCATGGAACAAGCCGTAGTCTCATCCGTCACTCACGACGCGAATACCGCCGTCTTTAAACTCTTCCCGACCCCGCAGGGCACGGCGTTCCTCGGCCAACTTTTCGAGACTCTGGCGAGCCGAGGGGTCGTGGTCGACATCATCACGCAGAGCGAGTCGGAAGAAGGCCAGCGCCTCGCCTTCTCGGTGACCAAAGAAGACATCCCGCTTACGCGCCAAGTCCTCAAAGAGACCATCGCGGGAGCGACGCAAGTGACATTGATCGAAAACATGGCGAAAATTTCCGTGGTCGGAGTCGGTATGAGAAACCACCCGGGCGTTGCCGCGAGGTTCTTCCAACGTTTGGCGAAGGCGAACATTCCCATCCACTTAGTCACGACCTCCGAAATCAAGATCAGCGCGGTCATCGGCCAAGCCCATTTGACAGAAGCCGCAACGGCTCTTCACAATGAGTTTAGCCTCGATCGCGCGGATTGAGGCTCAAGCCTCGCCCCGAAGGATGGATTCGCATGGCATACTTCTACAGCGGCGGTCGACTGAAAGTCGGCGCGCCCGGCTCGAACGGCACGGACATCCACGACCTGGTAAAAGATCAAACAGGTCCCGTTTACATCTACGATCTCGATAACGTGGTCAAGCGGTTCGAGACTCTCAAGGCCGCACTTGAGGGCGGAGGAACACTCCGCCACACGATTCACTTCGCGATGAAATCAAATTCACACCCGGCGATCCTCGCAAAACTTGCGAGCCTCGGAGCGGGCGTCGATACCGTCTCGGGCGGAGAAGTCAAACTCGCCATCGAGGCCGGCGTGCCCGCGGACCGAATCATCCTTTCGGGTGTCGCGAAAACCGAACGCGAAATCGAATACTCGCTCTCTCAAGGAATCAAACAAATCAACGTTGAGAGCCCGCAAGAGCTCGCTCGCATCGCCTCGGTTGCGCGGAAGCTTGGAAAAACCGCCGACGTCGCCTTCCGCATGAACCCCGACGTGAATCCGAAGACCCACCCCTACATCACGACGGGGTTTCGCGAGAACAAGTTCGGAATGGACGAGAGCTTTCTTCCGGAACTCATCGCGATTCTTCGCGACACTCCCCAACATTTGCGTCTTCGCGGCCTCACCCAGCACATCGGCTCACAACTCTTCGATCTCGCCGTCATGAAAGAGGCGATCGAGAAGACGATCAAAGTTCACCGTCATCTCGAGACCGAGGGCTTTCAACTCGACCGCCTCGATATCGGAGGCGGAATCGGCATCCGCTACGAGACCGGTGACGAAGAGGAAGAACTGAGCCTCGTTCGCGATTACGGCCGCATGGTCCGCGAGGCGATTCGCGGCCTCGACGTCGAACTCCTCACGGAGCCGGGCCGCGTCCTCGTGGCGCGCTCGGGCCTGTTGATCGGCGAAGTTCAGTATATTAAGCGTGCGCCAGCAAAAACATTCGCGATTCTTGATACGGGCATGCACCACCTGATGAGACCGGCGCTCTACGGGGCTAAGCATCGCGTTCTTCCGCTCCATGATCGGGGCGCGAAACAAAATTACGACATTTGCGGGCCGATTTGCGAATCCTCGGATTTCCTCGCGAAAGATGTGACCCTCCCAGAACTCCACCAGGGAGATCGCGTCGCGATCGCCGATGCGGGAGCGTACGGTTTCGTGATGGCCAGCCGATACAACGCCCACGAGCTTCCCCGGGAGCTCGTCGTTGAGAATGGCGTCATCGTAAACTAAATTTGTTCACTTAGGTCTCCGCTTGATGCTGATTGCGTCTTCGGGGCCAAGACGGTAAACCTGAGATCTCCGGAAGAGGGGGATCTCATGGCATCTCAAAACGACTTCGTCTCGAAACTCGGCCCGAACTTCGCTCGCCTCCAGGACCGATATAAGGACCTTCGCGCTCTCGGGACGAGTATCAACATGATGTACTGGGACCAGTCGACTTACCTACCCGAAAAAGGCGCCGACTCACGAGGCACCCACTTGGCGATCCTCCAACGCATGCGCCACGAACTCGCGACGGCGAAAGATTTGGGCGCTTGGCTGGACGAGCTATCGAAGTCCGCGCAAGACCTCCCCCAGGATTCTGACGAAGCCTCCTTCATCAGGGTCGCGCGCGAAGATTTTGAAAGGCAGGTGCGCATCCCGGCGAGCCTCGAGGCGCGGCTCTCAAACCAGACGAGCATCGCCTATGAAACTTGGAAGAAAGCCCGCGCCGCGAACGACTTCGGCATCGTCGCCTCCGTGATGGAGAAGACGCTCGAAATCTCCCGCGAGTACGCGAATTGTCTCAAGGAGCCCCATCACACGACCCTGATGGACCCGATGATCGATCTCGCCGATCCAGGCTTCACCGAGCAGAGTTTAAAGCCCCTCTTCAAAGAGCTTCGCTCTTTTTTGGTTCCCCTCACCGAGAGAATCGTCGCGGCGGGGCCCTTCGACAACGCATGTTTACTTCAAGATTTTCCTGAGAACGAACAGCTCGAATTCGGAAAGCGTGTCATCTCAACCCTCGGGTTTGATTTTGAACGCGGCCGCCAGGACATGACGGCCCATCCGTTCATGATTCGGTTCGCGAGCTCTGATGTGCGGATCACCACGCGCGTGAAAAGGCGCGACCTCAATGAAGCGCTCTTCAGCACGATTCATGAAGCGGGCCATGCCCTCTACGAACTCGGAATCGACCCACGGTTTGAGAACACTCCCTTGGGCGAAGGCTCGTCCAGCGGAATTCACGAGAGTCAAAGTCGACTCTGGGAAAATCAAGTCGGTCGAGGACTTCCGTTTTGGGAGCACTTTTACCCGAAACTTCAGGAGGCTTTTCCACGCCAACTCGGCTCAGTTCCGCTCCTGACGTTCTACCGCGCGATCAATCGCGTGGAGCGAAGTCTCATTCGCACCGATGCCGACGAGGTCACGTACAATCTTCACGTGATGATCCGATTTGATCTCGAGTCCGATCTCCACGCCGATCGCCTTAAAATTCGCGACCTGCCCGACGCATGGAACGAGCGCTACCGCACTGATCTTGGTCTGGTGCCGAAAAACCTATCGGAAGGCGTCCTCCAAGACGTGCATTGGTTCCATGGACCCATCGGCGGGGGCTTTCAAGGTTACACGATCGGCAATATCCTGAGTGCTCAACTTTTCGAATCGGCGCGCCGGGCGCATCCCGACCTTGAAGATCAATTCCGCGCCGGTGACTTCTCGAAACTTCGCGAATGGCTCAAAACTCAGCTGCATCAGTTCGGTCGCAAATTCCCGGGCCCCGACTTAATCCACCGCGCGACGGGTGCGCCGCTCGCGACGAAGGACTACTTTAAGTACCTCGAGAGGAAATATTCAGATCTTCTGTAGTGTCTCTCGTCATTTGCCATGTCCCCAAATCGTGCTAGCCTGATGGGGATCGAATTTTGAATGGCATAAGGAGGGTTCATGTCAGCAGACGCGACTGGTTTTGGGACGGCATTTTGGACCAAAGTCTATCCGAAGGGCATCCCGGAAAATTGCGACGCACAAATCGCGACGTATCAGTCTGTTCTCGACATTTTCGATGAGGCTTGTCGCCTCTTCCCGACCCGCCCGGCCTTTACGAATCTCGGTAAGACGCTCACGTTCAGCGAGCTCAATCGCAAGGCAGAATGTTTCGCGGCGTTCCTGCAAAACGAACTCAAGATGAAGAAGGGCGATCGCATCGCCATTCAAATGCCGAACGTTCTGCAGTACCCGATCGCGATTTTCGGCGCTCTAAAAGCGGGTCTCGTCATCGTGAATACAAACCCGCTCTACACCGAGCGTGAGATGAAACACCAGTTCAACGATTCGGGCGCGAGCTGCATTCTCGTTCTCGCGAACTTCGCGCATCTCGTTCAAGCGATTCTTCCGCAGACGAAACTTCGCCATATCATCGTGACGGAACTCGGCGACATGCTCGACTTCCCGAAACGCTTGATCGTCAATACGGTCGTCAAGACGGTGAAGAAAATGGTTCCCGCGTATTCCCTTCCCGAAGCGATCTCGTTTCGTCACGTTCTCGAAAAGGGCGCAACGCAAACGCTCTCGAAGGTCCCCACGTCTCCCGACGAAATCGCCTTCCTCCAGTATACCGGCGGAACCACGGGCGTCTCCAAGGGAGCCATGCTCACGCACCGGAACATGATCGCGAACATGGAGCAAATCCGCAACTGGATGACCCCGAAGCTGCGCGAAGGCCAGGAAATCGGCATTTGCGCGCTCCCTCTCTACCACATCTTTGCTCTCACCCTGCACGCGCTCGCGCTCGTTCGTTACGGTTGTCACAACATTCTCATCACGAATCCCCGAGACATCCCCGGGATGACCAAGGAGATGAAAAAATACAAGTTCACCATCATGAGCGGCGTGAACACACTCTTCAATGCACTCACGCACAACGCCGCTTTCGCCCAACTTGATTTCAGTAGCCTCAAAGTCAGCGTCGCAGGTGGCATGGCACTACAGAAGAACGTGGCGATGAAGTGGAAGGAAGTCACAAAGACCACGGTCGTCGAAGGTTACGGCCTCACGGAAACTTCTCCGGTCGTCTGTTGCAACCCAATCGACGGCACCGACCAAGTGGGGACGATTGGACTTCCGCTTCCGTCGACATTCGTGAAGATGATCGACGAAGATGGAAAGGACGTCGCTCTCGGCCAGCCCGGTGAACTCTGCGTGAAGGGCCC
>SXSP01000201.1 GCA_005792225.1 Bdellovibrionales bacterium
GCAGGCAGTCAGGCAAGCCGCACGCAGGCAAACCGCCCAGACAAACGGGCAGCGGATCAGTCCTCCGCTGCCCGTTTCGTTTTAAACGAAACGACCGCCGACCTTCAGGAGGCACCCGTTTACCTGACCGCCCGCCAGCCCGTTTGCTTGTTTGCCTGCCTGCCTGCTAGAATTGTGTCATGCCGATTTACGAGTACAAGGGTATCACCAAGACGGGTAAGAACGTTCGCGCCACGATCGATGCCGACAGCGTTCGCACGGCTCGTGCCAAACTCAAAAAAGACGGCATCTACGTCGTTGACCTGAAAGACAAGGTGAAGTCGAAGCAGGCCGCGAAAAAACGGGGTTCTTCTTCGGGCAGTGTAAGCGTTGAGGAACGCGCGACGACGACTCGACAGCTCGCGACTCTTCTGAAAGCGAACATCCCGCTGGTGGACGCGCTCGCGGCGACCGCGGATCAATCCGAAAACGCGACGATGAAAGAGGCGATCACCGACATCAAGAACATGGTGAACGAGGGTCTCTCTCTAAACAAAGGTCTCGCGAAGTATCCGAAGATTTTTAACAACATCTACGTGACCATGTGTGAGGCGGGTGAGGCTTCGGGCACTCTCGACGTCATCCTCCTTCGACTGGCGGAATTTACCGAAGCCGAGAACGAGCTCAACTCGAAGGTAAAGTCGGCGATGCTCTACCCGATCATCATGCTCGTCTTCGTTCTGGTCATGCTGTCGGTGATGTTCGTGTTCGTCATTCCGAAGATGCAGGTGATTTTCGAGAGCGCGGAACTCAAGCTTCCTTGGTACACGGAAGTTGTCATCGGCGCTTCGGGAATCATGGTGAATTATTGGATGGTGATCTTGATCGGAATGGTTGGAACGTTCTTCTTCTTCAAGAGCTGGAGGGCGTCTGAGTCGGGTTCCAGACAATGGGATCGAATCATCCTCAAAATGCCGATCGTCGGAAAACTCGCGCGAATGATCGCGGTTTCTCGCTTCACCCGCACGCTCTCGACCCTGCTCGTCGGTGGCGTCCCCATGCTTCAGGCGATGGACATCGTGAAACACGTTGTCGGCAACAGTGTTTTGAGCGAAGCGATCGAAAACGCCCGAAACAATATCAGCGAGGGGGAATCTGTTGCGGTGCCCCTGAAGCGCTCGAATCAATTCCCCCCCATCGTCACGCACATGATCACGATCGGTGAAAAGACGGGCGAGTTGGAACACATGCTGACGCAAGTCAGCGATAGCTTCGATTTCCAGGTTAAGACGCAGATCGGCGGTTTAACGGCCTTGCTCGAACCAGTCATGATCATTATGATGGGCCTCGTTATCGGGATCATTGTGTTTTCAATCATGATTCCGATGTTTGAAATGGCCAATCTCAGCGGTTAACAGCCGTTTGAAAGTGGCCTTCCCCCTCATCAGGAGTAAGCATGACCGCATCGAAGTCCCTACGCTCTCTCGCTAACCAAAAAGGTATGACGCTGATCGAGATCATGATCGTCATCGCGATCATCGCGGGTCTCATGGCCGTTCTCGGAACGAGCGCGAACTCGTACCTCCAAAAATCGCGCGTCTCCAACGCGAAAATCGCCATGAAGGAACTCGGAAAACAGCTCGAATCCTACAACCTCACTTGCAACTCGTATCCAACGACGGATCAAGGCCTTCAGGCTCTCATTCAGGCGCCCGGCGAAGCTTGCCCGAACTGGGGTCCCGAGCCCTACATCAAGAAATCGCAGACGATCGATCCCTGGGGCAAACCCTTCATCTACGAATCTGACGGCGGAAAATACGTGATCCGTTCGCTCGGTCGCGACAGAAAAGAAAGCGGCGACGGTTACGACCGCGACCTTTCCTCAGAAGAAGAGTAAGCAAAGTTGATTTCGTGCTCGGCCGGGCTCTCCGGCTGAGCCTTCCCCTGACCTTTCCGAACATCCGATTTCGTTCCCCCGCTCTCGCTCGTTTCTGTGCTACAATCTTCGTACTACAGCCGAGGTTTTCTTAAGCGTGCCGGATGCGAAACGTTCAATAAAGAACGCGGGTTTCACCCTCATTGAAATCATGATCGTGATCGCGATCATCGCGGCCGTACTCGCGCTCGGCGCCCCCCGCATGTTCAGCACATCCTCATCGATGCGCTCGGCAATTCGCAAGATGGGTGTCCTCACTCGCGAGATCCGAAACGTTTCGCGCCTGACGAACACGACGGGCCGACTCGTCATCCAAATGGACGATGAGAAGGGCCACGCTTATTGGGTTGAGACCGCGCCCGGCACGGCACTCATGATGAGCGAAGAGCAGCAAAAAGATTTCGATTCGATGACGGAGCTGCAAAAGGAAGAATCGGGCCACAAGGAGAAGTTTCAGGTCGATCCCAGGCTCGTTCCGAGTCCGATCTCGCTTCCGCGCGGGCTTTACTTCGAGAGCGTGGAATACGCGAAATTGAAAGAGCCGCTGACAAAGGGAAAGGCGTACATTCACTTCTTTCCCCAGGGGCTCTCGGAAGAAGTGGCGATTCATTTGACCGACAAGAAGACGCTGAACTGGACCATCACGGTCCATCCGCTCACGGGTCGCGCCGAAGTTCTCGAACGCAAAGTCGCCCTGAAGGATCTGCGCGAATGAGAAAGATCAACAATCGCGGATTTACCCTGATCGAAGTTCTCGTCGCCATGGTGATCCTCACCGGCGGCGTGATGGTTCTCGCGAACTCCTGGAGCGGGAACTTCATGCGCATCAGGAACGCCCGCGTGAATAACACGATGGCGGTTCTCCTTGAGCGCAAGATGACCGAAATCGAAGTGAAGTACAAAGACAAGAAGTTCGAGGAAATCGCCGAGGCCGAAAACGGTGACTTCGGAACCAAATACCCGAACTACCGCTGGGAGATGAAGGCGAAAAAGTTCGAGATGCCCGACATGAGCGCTGCCCTGATTTCACGTGAAGGCGGGGCCGAACAGATGTTTCTCACGATCATTCGGACCGTTCAAGACTTCATCAAAGAAGCCGTGAAGGAAGTGAGTGTCTCTGTTTTTTATAAGGCTCGCTCTGGTAAAGAGATCAAGAACACGGTGACCGTGTACGTCGTCGATTATTCGAAAGAGCTTCCGATCCCCGCCGGCATGCCGGCGGGAGGCGCGGGAGGAGCCCCCGGCGGGGCTCCGGGCGGTCCCTGATGAGAAGACATGATGAAAGCGGCTTCACGCTCATCGAAGTCATGGTCGCCCTCGCGATTTTAGCAGTGCTTTCGGTTCTCACCGCGCAAGCGATGAAGTCGGCCGTCGACAATCGCGTGAGTCTTTCAGCCGACATCTCGCGGGATCAACGACTCGCCGACACGTTTCGGGTCATGCGATCCGATATTTCAAACGCGTTTCATCACCGCGATCTTCACGTGCAGATGATCAACGAGATTTTAAAGCCGACACCTAAGGCATCGGCCTCTCCCGGATCGCAGCCGCAGCAACCGGCTCCCACTCAGGCTCCGGCTCCGACCGCACCGCAAGCGCCCGGCGTGCAGGCGCAAAACCCACTCGGCACTCCCCGTCCGACACCGATTCAAGTGACGAACTTCGTGGGTGACGCCGAATCTCTCTATTTCACGTCGACAACGAACGCGCGCACGATGAAGGACTCACAAGAGAGCGATCTCGCGAAGATCGGCTATCTCACCAAATCCTGCGGGCAAGGCGGTAAATGCCTTTACCGGAGTGTCAGCCCGTTCCTTGACGACGAAGTCACCCAAGGTGGAACCGAGACGATGCTCGTCGACAACGTTGAGGAATTTAAACTGCGTTATCTCGGTCCCAACCACGAAGACTACGTGAATGCGTGGAAGACGGATAAAAACGGAACCGAGCAGACTCGCGACATCTTCCCGTACGCGGTTGAGGTCACCCTGACTCTTTATAACAAAGCCGACAAGCGTGATAAGCCGGTCACGGGGACCATTCTCGTTCCGATCAACTTTCCGAACAACGCGAAGAAGAAGGGTTCGGATCCCCAAACCCAAACGGATGTGACCCAACAATGAGTAGCTTCCGCAGAGCTTGCAAAACATTGAAGAACGAATCGGGCGCGGCTCTCATGATGGCGATTTTTTGCGTCACCATGCTGATGGTGATCGCGACCGAAATTATGTACGAAACAAACGTCGAGCTCGCCGTCAGCACCCAAAGTGTCAATAACGTGAAAGCTCATTACGCCGCCGTCGCCGCCGTCGAGATCAGTTTGTTGCGGATCCAAATTTATCGCAAGGCGGCCGCGATGGTGGGCGACTCGCCGCTAAAGTCCATGCTTGATCCGATCTGGCAAATGCCCTTTGCTTGGCCGCCGGTCGTTCCAGAATCGACGACGAGAGTGAATAAGGACGAGATCAACGACGCCGTAAAAGAGAGCGCGATGCAGGGCAAGTACGCGGTCACGATCACGCCCGAGAGCGCGAAGATCGATATCAATGATTTAGCTTCGCCACTGAAAGGAATTCAGGACAACACGAAGAAACGGATCAAAGACATCTTCGCGGCGAAACTCGTCAACGATGAAGCTTTCGACCGCAAGTTTCGCGGCTTCGACTTTGATCAGTTGATCAACAACATCAAGGACTACGTCGACGAAGACAAGGCGAGTGAGGACGGCGCGCAAGAAAGCCTTAAGTATCCCAACATGGGAAAGGCCGACTTCTACCCGCCCAATCAGCCGTTCAAAACACTTCAAGAGATTCACATGGTCGCGGGCATGACGGACGAGATTTACGATCTTCTCATTCCGAACATCACGATCTACGGCTCAAAGGGCATTAACGTGAACTACGCGAGCGCCGATATCTTCAAGGCGCTGGACCCCCGCCAGTTCACCGAAGAGCGCGTGCAAAAAATTATCGAAGGACGCGGAGACCCGAATCGCGGGCCCTTTAAGGACGAAAAAGATTTTCTGGGCTTCTTACAGAGTCTAGGTATTAACGACGAATGGTATAAAGACGCCCAAGGAAAACCCCAAATCCTCCTTCTGTTCGATGCCGAGTACAACTTCCGCGTCGAGGCGACAGGCATCATGGGGAAGTCGTACAAGAACATCACCGCGATTGTTTACGACTTTGATCGAGTTAAGTCGCGCATGCAGGAACTCGTCGAACAAATGAAACCGACACCTCCGCCCGACACGAACAAACCCCCACCTCAGGGCGGAGCTCCCACACCGAAGAAATCCAATCCCGCGCAGGTTCCGAACGAACGACCGAATATTGTCTATTGGAACGAAACCTGAGGCGCAGTAAACTGTTACTGCATCTCCAGGGAAGGACGGTCGCGTGAAGATCTTAGGCGTGGATCTAGGAAGCTATAGTATTAAAGTCGCGGAACTCGATAGTTCCGGCAAGGGCTTCTCGTTCACGAACTTTCACGAGTTCACCCTCTCGCAAGATCCGAATCGCGATCGTGGACTCGAAATCATCGAAGTCTTGCGCGGTTTCTCTGAACGCTTCGATCCCGCAAACACCCGCTGGGTTGTCGGAATTCCTCAAGGCGACGTCGCGACTCACCAAAAACGTTTTCCCTTCCGCGAACGTCAGAAGATCCTGAAGAGTTTGCCTTTTGAACTTGAAGAAGACATTCCCCTCGATATCGATGAGGCGATCTTCGACGCGAAGATCATCGAATACGTGGGGCCCATGGCCGACGTTCTCACCGTCGCCTGCCCGAAAGAAGCGATCGAAGAAGCCTTGAATGTCGCGAAAGACGGCGGCTTCGAAGTCGACACCGTGAGTGTCGAAGGACTTGCATTCGCCAACGTTTTCGAACGTTGGAACTCGGCACCCGCCGAAGTTCCGCTCGCCGCGCGCGAGCCGGATGAAGCGACAAACCAACTTCCCGTCTCGCAAAGTCGTCTCGTTCTTCATATGGGTCACAACCGCACGCTTCTTCTCGTCTACCGCGATACCGGTCTCGTCGCCGTTAGAAGTCTTCTTTGGGGCGGCTCCGACGTTGCGCAGGCGCTCATGGGAGCGTTCAGCATCCCGATCTTCGAGGCGGTCAAGATCCTGCGCTCGAAAGCTTACATTCTCATGAACAGCGCGGGCGCGACCAAAGACCAACTCAAACTCTCGCAGGCCATCGCGACGAGCGTTGATAATCTCATGCGAGATCTCCGCCTGACTCTTCTCGAAGTGAAGGCAGCTTATAATCTCGAATTCCAACGAATCGATATGACAGGTGGACTCTCCTCGATTCAGAACTTGGGTGCCTACCTCACGCAAAGTTTGGAAATCCCGGCGAACGTCGCACCTTCAATCTTTAATGAGGTTCCCACGCGCTTTCCTGTCACCGCCGAGGTCGAGGCCACCGCCGGTGTCGCGCTCGGCCTTGCGATTGAGGCTCTGAAACGTCCGCGGAACCCGGCGATTAACTTACGTCAGGGAGAATTCGCGCGCGAAAATCTCTCATTCAAACTT
This sequence comes from Bdellovibrionales bacterium, assembly GCA_005792225.1. Taxonomy (GTDB): domain Bacteria; phylum Bdellovibrionota; class Bdellovibrionia; order Bdellovibrionales; family JAMPXM01; genus SXSP01. The sequence continues at coordinate 6,454 of SXSP01000201.1, forward strand.
TTCTGGGAGAATTGGCGGGTTCCGGTGCAGATCGCGGCGACGGCTTTCGTGATCTTTACGATTTACTCCTTCGTGCGTGACTCGATGACCGCAGGGCTCGTCTACAGCGCGGAGGAGCATCTCACCGAAGCCGCGCAAAAGGTGATCGGCCAAAAGAACATCGCCGACGCCACGAGTGCCGTCGAACGCTACCTGAGACAACAAAAGTCGATGATCAAAACGCGCGAAGCCTACGCTCAGATCGAAGACTACGTGCCCGCCTTCGACATTCTCGCAAAACTTTCAGAAAAACTTCCGGTCAAGAAGCCCTATGTCCCTGGACAAGGCCTCGACGTTCGAGTTCTCACGATCGAAAACGACGATGCGCATATCGAAGGTTTCGCTCAAGGCTCGGTGACCGTCGATCAGGTCCAGAGAGCACTGGAAGAGACGGCCCAACCGAAATCCGTGAAGGCGCTCCCCGCCGGCGGAAGCGGCCCGGGCAAGGCCTTTAGTTTTAACTTCAAAATTAATCGCAAGCCGTAAGGGACGACGATGAACTTCGACGATATCAAAGACCGATTGCGCGAAGCCTTTCAGACCTTGTCGGGTCGCGTGCGTGAGTCGACGGCGTGGAACCAACTTATGGAAAAGTATGCGGACCTCCCGCCGCAAGGGCAAAAAGCCGCCCTTGCCGGAACGGGTGTGATCTTCGCGCTTTTCATGTTGATGATTCCCTCTTGCGTCTTTCTTTCCTCCATGACGAACATCACGGACTTCGAAGATAAGAAACAGCTCATGCGCGATCTCTACCGCACGCACCGCGAGGCGAGCGCCCTTCCGCCCCCGCCTCTTTCGATGTCGGGTTCCGAACTTCAAAATCGCGTGCAAAGCGTTTTGAGCGGCGCGGGTTTGCAACCCGAGCAGCTAGGCGGCGTGCAGGAGTTCGACAACAAGCCGAAATCGAGCGGCTGGATTCCGAAGAGCCTCGATCAGGCCGGAGTCGCGGTCACCGTTCGCAAATTGAACCTCGAGCAGATCGTCGACATTGGTCAACGTTTGCAGCGCATGCAAGCGACCGCGAAAATGACGGGACTTGAAGTCCGTGCGCAATCCGAAGATCCGCACTACTTCGACGTTGTTTATAAGATCGTCGCGTTTAATCTTCCCCCGGAACCCGCCCCCAAGGGCGGCGCGAAGAAGTAAGGATAAAAAAATGGGACAAGCGCTCGAGCCGATCGTTAATCTATTTCGCTTTCACAAGCTGAAGATGCTCGTGGTGCTCCTCTTCGCGGTCGTCTTCTCGCTGTGGATTTTCCCATCGGGCGATCTCAGCGACATCGTCTCTGACCAAGCGACGCGTGGAAGCGGAATGTACATCCAGCTCGAGGGCCTCAGCCTCGCGTTCAACCCCGGACCGGGCATACACGCCGAAAACCTCGTGATCGAACCACCCGACATGCCCGCGATCGATGCCGCGAGCGCCGAAGTTTACCCGTCCATCATTGATGCCATCCTCGGTAAAACGGCAGCGGCGGCGTACCTCTCCGGTCTCTTCAAAGGTGATGTCAGCGTCGATGTTTCCGAAGGCGATAAAATGAAATCCGGCGAGCGCGTGAAAAACCTCACGCTCGTCACCGAGCGCCTGGATTTATCGCGCGTCGGAGACTACATGCGCGACGCAAACATGATGAACCTCGAACTCAAAGGAGCGATGAACCTCAACACCACGATGAGCATCGATCCCGCATTTACGAATCAGCCGAGCGGAACGGCGGCCGTCGACATCGCGAACTTCAGCCTCCCGGCGCAAACACTGCAAACGCAAATGGGCCCAATTCAAACACCCCCACTCGCCCTGGGAAAACTCTCGGTCCAAGCAAAGATGAACGATGGACAACTCGAACTTCAGGAAGTCAATTTCGGCGGAGCGAAGGATGGTCTCTCCGGCAAAGTGAAGGGCCAGATCGTGATGAACATGCGTCGCGTGGGCGCCGTCGTGAGTCCCGTGATCGGTAATTACAAACTCGGCATCGACCTCACCATTCCGAAGTCGTTCATGACATCCAATCCGATGATCGGCGGGCTCCTGGACGGCATGGTCGGTAAATTCAAAAAAGAAACCGCGAACGAAGTCCGCTACACGTTTGCCGCCCAAGGTGTGCCCGGCGGTGTTCCGATTTTCACGGACAAACTTTGACTTGGAAGGGCCACACTCCGGTCGCCGACCCGTGTGGTCATCCGCCCTTCGGCCCTTGCTAAACTGTTTTGTAAATGCTTGAACTTTGTAGACTATTTGGGTTCGTTTTCGGCCTCATCCCGACCTTCGTCGGGATAAATTATTGACCCTTTTCTGCACTCCGTGGGACAACATTCCCTAGCCTCTCTTCAGAGAGGAAATCCAAACAACATACGGTTGCATGCATGAAAGCAAGGCAACAGGAGTATCCACAATGGCAGGAGTCAATAAGGTCATCGTGGTCGGCCGCCTCGGCGCTGACCCGGAAGTGAAGAACGTTGGCAACAGCGGAACCATGACCCGTTTGAGCGTTGCGACCAGCGAAAACTGGGTCGACAAGGAAGGTCATAAACAAGAACGCACCGAATGGCATCGCATCGTCGTTTGGGGACGCCTCGCTGAGATCTGCGGAAAGCATCTCGCAAAAGGTCGTCAAGTTTACGTCGAAGGCCGCCTTCAGACGCGCTCATGGGAAGACCAACAGGGTCAAAAGCGCTACGCCACCGAGATCGTCGCGAACACCGTTCAGTTCCTCGGAGCTGCGGGCGCTGAGCGCGGTGATTACCAAGAATCTTCGGGACGTTCGTCATCGCACTCGCGCGATGATTTCGGCGCGCAAGATTTCGGTCCCGAGCCCTCTTTCGATAGCTCGGAAGAAATTCCGTTCTAACGATACGACTCATCTGAGATAATCGAAGTGACCACGAAACCCAGGCGATGAGTCTGGGTTTTTTCTTTCGCGGGAGCGAGCGATGCACGTACGGATTCTCATCGGATGCCTTCTGAGTACCACCTTCGGCTGCACGGTTTACAAATCATCCGACCGCGACAGCTTCAATGCGAACGCCGCCAAAAACTCATCAAGTCAATCGCTCCGCGCCGATCTCCTCCCCGCAGGCGCGGTCGCCTGCGATCTCTCGCAAAATCCAGATAGCTTCGGAGCAAAATCGGCCGAGGCGTTGCGGGAGCTTGATGCTTTGGCCATTCGAGTGGTCACGACGACCGAATCGAATGGTGCTCTCCGATGTTCATTCAAGTTTTCCAGCTCGGCCGATGAGTCGACTTCTCTCGAGTTCGCCCGGGCTCAAGTCGAGAGACTCGCAAGCGAGCTCTGACCTCGACTCGACTCTTCTTGTTTTCTATAGATGCGGCCTCCCATTTACCTCTAAAATATTCCCATGCGTGGAGGCTCATCTATGTTTACCCGTTATGCCGCGGTTCTCCTGTCTATTCTTTGCATGGCCGCTGAGGCGCAGGCTCTCAGAGTCTCCCAAGTCAAAGGCGATCAAGCCCTCGTCTCTCTCGAAGATGGCGATAGCCCCAATGAAGGCGATCAGTATTTCGTCATGATCAACGGAAAAAAACTCGGCCTCGTGCAAATCACGAAAGTGAAAGGCAAGCGCGCAATCGCGAAACTCAAAAAAGGTCGCGCTGACGTGGGCTCGGAACTTTCGCTCGCTCGCGCGGCGGGTTCGGGCGGCGGCGGCTCCTCGCAAGCTTCACGCGGAACGAAGAGATCCCGTCGCGGCGATTCGATGCTGAACGGAATGTATATTGGCGGCCTCCTCGGCATAAACTCAGCTTCGCAGACGGTGAAAGACGTTTCGGGTGCGACTTATTCGATGTCGGGCATGGGCTTCAGCGCAAAAGGTTTCGGTGACATGAACATCTCCGGCGGCCTCGGCGTGATCGGCCGCTTCGGTCTTGAGCAGTTAAGCCTTAAGGGAACCGCCCCCGGAAAAGACCTCAACACGAGCATCATGTACGTCACGGGCGACCTCCTCCTCCGCTACCAGTTCATGCAAGGCGCCTCTTTCGTTCCGTTCGTCGCGGGCGGCATGGGCATCCACTTCCCGATGTCGAAGAGCTCAAACGCGCTCCAGGATATTCCTACGATGACGGTCTTCTTCTTCGGCGCGGGCGTGAACTACTCGATGAGCGATTCGATGTACCTGACCGCGATGGGTGAATACGGAATGTTCCCGCCCTCAAACGACGTGGCGACGACGCTCATCCTCGTTCGCGGCGGCCTCGGCTACCGCTTCTAATATAAATTCAAATCGGTGGCTGAATGAGAAGGGCTCACGCGTGAGCCCTTTTTTCGTTTTAGACGTGTGTCACTCGGGTGACGCCGATGATCCCGCTGATCTTCTGAAGATCCTGCATGACGAGCCCCAACTGCGCAGTATCGCGAACGCTGACATCGAAAATGCAAATCGCCTTCTTGTCCTTCGTCGTACGAATTTGGGCGTTGTGAATGTTGCAGCCCCGAAGGCTGAACGCTTCCGACATGTTCTTGAGGAGCCCTGGCAGGTCATGACTGATCACGCGCAACCGAACGACGCGCTCGAGGCCATCGGGAACCGAATCCACCGTCCACTCGACATCGATGCGTCGATCCGTATCGACTTCAAAGGCGCGTTCGCAATCCGCCTTGTGAATCGTGATACCGCGACCACGCGTGATGAAGCCCGCGATCGGATCCCCGGGGATCGGATTGCAGCACTTGCCGAAACGAATGAGCATGTCCTCGAGACCGTCGACCTTGATGATCGATTTCGACTTGCGACTCTTCGTGGCGGCATTCTGGAAAACCTTCTGGAGGAAGGTTTGTTTACCTTTATCTTCTTCGACCGGTTTCGCGTCGGGGAAGAACTTCTCGACGACGTCTTTGCCGACCACTTTCCCGTAACCGACGAGGACGTAGAGATCCTCGACGTCGTTGGCGCCGAGTGAGCGCAAGCGGTCGTGAAGTTCGGCTGATTCCTTGAAGGCCTTCTGAATACTGTGACCGAACTTTCGGAAATCCTTCTCGAGCATTTCTTTTCCGAGCTCGAGGGCGCGCTTTCTCTGCTCGTTTTTCACGAACCAGCGAATTTTCGATTTCGCTCGCGTGGTCACGCAGAACTTCAGCCAATCTTTTGATGGCTGCTGGTGAGTGGACGTGATGATCTCGATCGTATCACCGCTCTTTAACTTGGTCTTGAGCGGCACCAGTCGGCCGTTCACGCGCGCGGCCGCGCAGTGAGTTCCGACGTCGGTATGAACAGCGTAGGCGAAATCAATCGGTGTCGAGCCGTCTGGCAACTCGCGCACATCTCCGCGCGGAGTGAAGACGTAGATCTCCCGATCCCAAAGGTCCGTCTTCACGGTCTCAAGGAACTCATCGGGATTGCGAACTTGCTGATGGAGCGAGACGAGGTCGCGGAGCCACTCGAATTTCTCTCCGCCGCCGCCGTTCCCGTCGTCGTTCGCGACCGATTTTCCCGCTTCTTTATACTTCCAGTGCGCGGCGATCCCGCGCTCCGCGATCATGTGCATATCGCGCGTGCGGATCTGAATCTCAATTCTCTCCCCGCCCGGGCCAATGACCGTCGTATGCAGCGACTGGTAGTTATTTACCTTCGGCATGGCGATGAAGTCTTTGAACCGGCCAGGGATCGGCTTCCAGAGCGCGTGCACGTGCCCCAGCACCTCGTAACACTCAGACACCGTACCAACGAGCGCACGGAACGCGAGGACGTCGTAGATCTGTTCGTAATCGAGACTGCGCGCCTGCATTTTCTTAAAGATCGAGTACAAGTGCTTGGGTCGTCCCCACACTTCGATCTTCATTTTCGTGCGTGCGGAAAGCTCATTCATCAAAACGCGTTTGACGTCGTCGATGTAACGTTCGCGCTCTTTTTTCTTCATCGCGACTTTTTGCGCGAGCTGGTAGTAGCTGTCGGGCTTCGAGTACCGGAAACTCAAGTCTTCAAGCTCAACCTTCAAAGACATGATACCGAGCCGGCCCGCCAACGGAGCATAGATGTCGAGCGTCTCTTGCGCGATCCGCATCTGCTTTTCCGGCGGCATGTGATTGAGGCTGCGCATGTTA
>SXSP01000202.1 GCA_005792225.1 Bdellovibrionales bacterium
ATCATCGGCGGCCTCTTGATCGGTGTCCTCCAGCACAATCTCGACATCGCGACGGCCGCCCAATACTACACGAAGCTCACGATCGGTGACGGTCTCGTGAGCCAGATCCCGGCCCTCATCATTTCGACCGCGGCCGGTATCATCGTGACCCGCAGCTCGAGCGGCAAGGACATGGGCTCGGAAGTCGTCAACCAGCTCTTCATCAACCCGCGGGCTCTCTATATCGGTTCCGCGGTTATGGCGGTCTTGGCGCTCGTCGGTCTTCCGCCGGTGCCGTTCTTGATTATCTCGGCGTCGCTCGCGGGTCTCGGTTGGATGATCCAACGTTACCGTCAGGATGAAGAAGAGAAGGCGCGCAAGAAACAAGACGAAATTGCCGCCAAGCCCGAAAAGGAAAAGATCGAAAATCTTCTGCCCCTCGATCTCGTCGAACTCGAAGTGGGTTACGGTCTTATCAATATCGTCGAGAGCGATCAGTCGGGCGATCTCCTTGAGCGTATCGTCAGTATTCGCAAGCAGTTCGCGCTCGATCTAGGCGTGATCGTTCCGAGCATTCATATCCGCGATAATCTGCAACTCGAACCCGGTGAATACCGTCTTCTCATCAAGGGCAACAAAGTCGGTGGCGGAACCCTTCGTCCCGAATACATGTTGGCGATGGATCCCGGCAATACCTTGGGTCGCGTCGACGGTATTCCGACGAAAGAACCCGCGTTCGGCCTCGACGCCCTCTGGATCGCGAAGGCGCAAAAAGAAGAGGCGGAACTCGCGGGCTTCACGGTCGTCGATCTTCCGACGGTCATGGCGACTCATCTCACCGAGATCATTCGCACTCACGCTCACGAGCTCCTCGGTCGCCAGGAAGCCTCGAACTTGGTCGACAACTTCAAGAAGTCGTACCCGAAAGTGGTGGAGGAACTCATTCCGGATCCGCTTCCGCTCGGCACCGTGGTCAAAGTTCTTCAGAACCTCCTCCGCGAGCAGGTGTCGATCCGCGATCTGCTCACGATTTTCGAGACGCTCGCCGACGAGGCTCACCGTACGAGAGATGCCGACATCCTCACGGAATCCGTCCGTCGCGCGCTCGCCCGCGGGATTACGTCTCGCTACAAGACCGACGACGGCCGCGTGCCCGTGTTGAGTCTCGATCCGCGGCTTGAGGAATTGATCGCGAATTCGCTTCTTCAAACCGAGCAGGGCGTTCAGCTCGTCATGGATCCGCGCGTGGCGCACGCCATGATCGAAGGCATCGCGACGTCGATCGAGAGCCATCCCGAGATCGCGGGTCAACCGATCTTGTTGACGAGCCCGACGGCGCGTCGACACATCTTCAAACTGACGAACAGGTTCATTCCGCAATTAGTTGTTCTCTCTCACAACGAGCTCGCGGCTGACGCGAACATCGCTGCGGTGGGAACGGTGGAGTTAGCGCATGCGGGTTAAAAAATTCGAAGCGAAGAACATGAAAGAAGCTCTCCAGATGGTGAAGAACCACCTGGGGCCCGACGCGGTCATTCTCTCGGCGAGAGATAACCGTCGCAATTTCGGGATTGGCGGGGAGGCGAGTGTCGAAGTCACCGCCGCCGTTTCCGAGAGCACGCTCCATAAAAAGCAGTTCGCGGAGTCCCGTCTCACCGCCGACGCTCGCCAACGCTTTCAGAACAGCGATGCCAAAACTCAACGCACGATCATCGAGCGCATGGTGGAGAATCGCCTTCGCGAAAACCAGCAGGAAGAAAAGCGTCGCCCCATCACGACGATGAGCTACATCGACATTCCGGACGAGCAGCCCGAAGTGAACTCACGTCGCGCGGCCGCGATGGAGAGAGCCGCCGGTCGCAACGTTCGCGAACTCCTCGAAGACCTGGAGCAACCGGCTCCCGTGGCGAGGCCGGCCCAGCCGCCCCAACCCGAAGTTTCGGAAAAAGCGTTGAGCCGCATTCGCAATGCGGCCCGCGAAGCCTGGCAGGCGGGGATCTTTACGAACGATGAAAAGCCGAAAGCATCCGTACCGAAACCCGTGGCCCAAGGCGGAATGGAAGTCGTCAGCGCCGCGGCACCGGAACCGAGCGCTGAAATCACGTCGCTCAAAAACGAAATCGGCCGACTCCAGCAAATGCTCGAGAGCTTTCAAAAGGTGCCGCAGAACTTCGTCACGCGTCACCCGGGGGCTGACTTCGCGATTCCTTTTGAATTGAGTTTCATGTTCCAAAAGCTGACCGAGAGTGGAATCACCGTGGATCACACCGTGGAAATCCTCCAGCGGGCCGCTAAAGAAATCGATCCCATCCAGATCAAGAAGAAGCCCATCGTCGATGCCTGGGTCGCACGTTGGTTCCTCGACAACACGAAGATCGTGCAGAATCCCTTTCAGGGGCGCTTGCACCTCTTTGTGGGCGGCGCGGGAAGCGGCAAAACGTCCACGCTCGTGAAGATGGCAAGTCACCTCGTCGTGAAAGAAAAGAAGAAGGTCGCCATTCTCTCGACTGACGCCTTCAAAGTCGGCGCCGTCGATCAGCTCAAAATTTACTGTCAGATTCTGAACGTTCCCTTCGCGGTTTTGAGAAACCGAAAGGATTGGGAATGGGTTTTGAGTCAGCTCACGGCGGTCGATCACATTCTCGTCGATTTCCCTGGCCTGCAGCTTCGTGACCTCGACGAAATCCACATGTTGAAGTCACTTCTTCCGCCGGAAGGTCTTTCGCCGATCGCGCATCTTTGCATGTCGGCGACGACGAAAGACGGAGATGCCTATGAGATCGCGAAACGCTACAAGGTCGCCGACTACGCCGATCTTGTCGTTACCAATCTGGACCAATCCGTTCAACACGGAATCATCACGAATCTGCAAGCGAAGACGGGGAAGCCGCTCCACTCGTTCGGTATCGGAAGTCGTCTACCCGAGGACTTCGAGCTGGCCAGCAAGGAGCGAGTTTTGGATTTGATCTTTAGACTGACGAAATTGAGAAGGGAGAAATAAGTGAATCGCCACGGCATGGGTACCGCGCGCACGCGAGTCATCAGCATCACATCCGGAAAAGGCGGCGTGGGCAAAACTAGCATCGTCTCGAACCTCGCCCTGCAGCTCGCGAAGGAAGGAAAGCGCGTTCTGATTCTTGACGGCGATTTGGGCATGGCCAACGTGGACATCATGTTCGGCGTGCGCCCCCAATACACGATTCACGACATCATCAAGGGTGAGGTCGAGATCAACGAGGTCCTGACCGAAGTCGCGCGAAATGTTTACTTGATCCCTGGTGGGAGCGGCGTGTTCGCTCTTCAGAACATGAGCGTGTTCGAAAAACAAACTCTCCTGGACCAGGTGAGCGCCCTCGGTACGGGCTTCGACGTGATGTTGATCGATACGGCTCCCGGAATCGACGACAACGTTCTCTATCTCAACAGTGCAGCCCAGGAAATCTGCGTGATCGTTACGCCGGAGCCCGCTTCGATCGCGGACTCCTACGCCTTGATCAAAGTCCTGAATCAGCGTTGCAAGGAGACTCGTTTCTCCATCATTTGTAACGAAGTGAAGGACGAAGCCGATGGAGCAAAGCTCTTCGCGAAACTCGATGGCGTCGCCCAGAAGTTCCTGTACGTCAGTCTGGATCACGTCGGATCAATACCTTCCGATCCGGTGTTGAGACAATCGACACGTGCCCAACAGTTGGTCTGTAAGACGAATCCCGATGCGGAATCGTCGCGCGCGATTCTCAAGTTGGCACACAAGTTCAGGGGTTACGAGCCCGCCCACGAGTGCAAAGGCGGTTTACAGTTCTTCTGGGAGCAGCTCGTCCGCTTGGCATGAGAGATTAGGACTTTGAGCCCACTTCTCATTTTGATAACCTTTAACTGTCGCCGAAATCTGAAAAAGGGGTAACGAGAATGTCGAACAACTCTTCCTTGCTTCGCAAGTACAAAGAAGAGCCAACAAAGGTTACCCCGGAGCAGAAGGATAAGCTGATCCTCGAGTACGCTCCGCTGATCAAGTTCATCGCGCAGAAGATCGCGGTGCGCTTGCCTTCGAACATCGAGCTCGATGACTTGATCTCCAGCGGTGTGATCGGGCTCATGGACGCGATCGATAAATACGATCCCACGCGCGACAACAAGTTCAAAACGTACGCCGAATTCCGTATTCGCGGCGCGATTCTCGATGAATTGCGCGCTCAAGACTGGGTTCCGCGCTCGGTTCGTGACAAGGCGAAACTCTTGGATCGCACGATGATCGAGCTTGAGGCTGAACTCGGCCGTTCGCCCGCGGACGAAGAGATCGCGAACAAGCTCAACATGACAATGGACGAATTTTACGACCTCTTGAACCAAGTTCGTCCCGTGTCGGTTCTTTCGATCGACGAAGCGGCGACGTTCAGTTCTGTCGATAAGAAATCGATTCTGAATCTTCTCGAAGCGACGAAGCTCAACAACCCCTTCACGCAGCTCAATATGAAGTCGGTGAAGGACATCGTGACGAAGGCGATCGAAGAGTTGCCCGAGCGTCAACGCCTCGTTCTCTCGCTCTATTACTATGAAGACCTGAACCTGAAGGAAATCGGTAAAGTCCTTCGCGTCACCGAGAGCCGCGTTTCGCAGTTGCACGCTCAAGCGATTTCGCGCCTTCGCGCGAAGCTCGCCCAAGTCTTCGAAGATCAAGAACAAGAAGCGTCCTGAGCCTTTTCTCCTCATTTTGATTCTGACTAACGCGGTAAGCCTGAACGCTTGCCGCGTTTCATTTTGACGGGTTACAGTCGTAACTCACGCGATGGAAAACAAACGAGACAACCACAAACATAAAAACATCTACGTCCAAAATTTTCTTCGGGCGAGGCACTATAACTTTTCTCCTTTGTACAGCGAGTTGATCGGCCGAATCTGTTCGGTCGAGAGTTCAACGACGCTTCGAGACTCGGCCGAAGGATTCTGTGCGGATCTTTTGACCGCTTTCAAAGGCATCGAAATCTACGAAAAGATCGATCGGGTTTGCCTGGTTCTTCGGGTTGGATTTTCGAATGAGCTGGCTGCAGTTGATACCTGTAACTCCGCGCGAGTAGGCGCTGAAAACATCATGCCGCCTGGGTACCGCTGCTTTGTGCGCTCTGAAAGTTCGGTTTTTCAGTTGAGAGAGGGAGAAATCCGAATTTATGACGACGCTTCACGCGTCGCGGATGCATTCGAGCGCCGAGATAAACCGATTCAGAGATCACTTGGCTTCATCATCCAGATGGGTTTCAAGAGCGGAATTTGTATTCCTCTTCACGCGATGGGTGAAGTTCGAGGGTTTTTGTTTTTGAACTCCCAAGATCCGGCCCTTTTCGGAAACTTGGAGGATCCCGACTTTGCCGTACTCAATGTCGTCGCCATGGCCGCCAAACTGGCGCTGTATCCCAGCCTTTCGAGTGAGCTCACGGCTGACGGCGAATTTCACTCTCTCAAAAGCCGCGATGACCTCGACTTCGCCAGCCAGGAATTCGATGAAGAGGAATTTAGCGATCAACTCCGCTTGCTCACCAAGCATGTGACGAAACAAGTCTGGCGACCCAAGATCGAAAACGAAATCGAAGCCGGATTCCTCTGCTCTCCCGCGACTCTCGCGTTCATCACACAAAAGATCTGCTCGCATTTATTTTCAAATGCCACGGAGTATCCGCGCGAGCTCAAGCTGACGTGCGCCGACGGCGAGACCGTGCAACTTCGGATTCCGATCGGAGAGA
>SXSP01000203.1 GCA_005792225.1 Bdellovibrionales bacterium
CACGGCATCACGGCGAGCACGATGCCGAGGGGATCGTAAGCAACGAAACTATCGGCCGCGTCCGTCTCGATCTTCTGATTCGCTAAAAAAGTTTGCGCGTTCTCAGCATAATAATCGCAGCACGAGGCGCATTTTTCGATCTCGGCGACTCCATCGCGGAGAACCTTGCCCATCTCATCCGCCATGAGTTCGGCGAGCTCGGCCTTACGTTCACGAAGCTTTGCCGACGCGCGCTTCATCAAAGCCGACCTTTCGGCATACGAAGCCTTGCGCCAAGCTTTAAAGGCCGTGTCGGCTTTTACCAGAATCTCGTCCACCTGGCTTTCCGAGTGGTTTTCGTAGAACTTGATCTTGGTACCCGTACTTGGATTGATGCTTTCCACGGTTCACCGCCCTTCCGGTACATGGCTTCCGAATCCCAGAAAAGCCTAAAACAAGCAACTTTAGCCTGTCACTTCGGGACACGAACGGTCGTTCTTTTTTTGTGAACGTTAAGATCGTGATCAGATTTGGGGTTTTCACTCCTTGAGAGGGTTCAGCGGCTCAAGAAACGGTTGAATCAACCGAACAATTTTAAACGGCCGGGAAGAGCGGAACGTCTGAAGGTCCAGCCGGGATCAATTTGAGATTTTCCGCGGTCTCTGGGGAGGATGCAGTGAAAAACTGGAGCCTAAACGCGAAGATTCTTTTGATCGTCGGAATTTTCTCGATCGCGAGTATCACAATCTCCGTCATCGGAGTCCGTGGACTCACCACCCTCGACTCGACCCTCGGCCTCATCGTGAACGAAAAGGCCAAGCGTCTTGAGCGAGCCATGGACATCAAAGCGATGTTCCTCCTTCAAGCCATAAACGAAAAATCCTACATTCTCGCCTCGACCAAAGAAGAGCGCGATGAAACCAAATCTCGCCTTGAGTCTCGGCACGAGGAACTCAACAAAAAGTGGCTCGAGGCCCATATGGCATCGGGCAAAAAAGGCAAGGAAGACTACGAAAAGTTCAAGGTCATCTACGAGAGCTGGTGGAGAGTCTCGGCCGAGACGATGAAACTCGCTTCTCTCGGCTCCGTAAAAGAAGCTATCGAGTTGAGTGCATCTCGCGGTCGCGAACTTCGCCTCGAAGCTGAAAAGGTGCTCGACGGCGCGGTCGACCGAAACCGCAAACTCATGGTCGAAGCCAAGGCGCAGGGCGATGCGGACTCGCATCGCGCAAGCCTCCTCCTCATCTGGATCAGCGTCGGCGCGATCGCGACGGGTTTTATCGCCTCTCTCTTCATCATGAGGGCCGTGGGTCGCAGCATTAACCACGTGATTTCAAATCTCTCCTCAAACTCTGATCAAGTGACAAGTGCCGCACAACAAATTGCCTCGGCCTCCGAAGAACTCTCGCAAGCGACGACCGAACAAGCCGCCGCTCTCGAGGAGACCGCAGCCTCCATCGAGGAGATGAACTCGATGGTGCAAAAGAACGCCGAGAACGCTCGTCGCGCTTTCGGAGCCGCCGAGAGCAGCCGCGACAGCGCCGCGAAGGGGAAGGTCGTCGTCGACGACATGATGAAGGCGATCGACGATATCAACGTCAGCAATTCTTCCATCATGGAGTCGATCAACGAGAGTAACCGTAAGATTTCTGAAATCGTCCAGGTGATTTCGGAAATCGGAAACAAAACGAAGGTCATCAACGACATCGTCTTCCAAACGAAACTCCTCTCGTTCAACGCATCCGTTGAAGCCGCCCGCGCGGGTGAGCACGGAAAAGGTTTCGCCGTTGTCGCCGAGGAAGTCGGAAATCTCGCTCAAATGAGCGGGAACGCCGCCAAAGAAATTTCCTCAATGTTGGATGGAAGCATCCAGAAAGTTCAAACGATCGTCGACGACACGAAACGTAAAGTCGAACTTCTTATCCAGGACGGAAAGAGCAAAGTCGACGCCGGAACGCGCATCGCCCGCGAGTGCGGCTCCGTTCTCGACGAGATCGTCGAAAATGTGACCGGCGTCACCCGCATGGCGAACGAGATTTCGACGGCCAGCCAGGAGCAAGCGCAAGGTGTCCAAGAAATCACGAAGGCAATGAGCCAACTGGATCACACGACGCAAACGAACGCCGCAACTTCGGAAGAAGCCGCGAGCGCCGCAGAACAACTTTCGGCGCAGGCCGAGTCGCTGCGCTCACTCGTGGGCGTGCTCGTGCAAACGATCCGGGGGACGCAAAGTTCGAAGCAAGAACCCGCTCCCGTGAAGAAAGCAGCTCAGGTCATTCCGATCCGGGAATCGAAGCCAACTCAAGTTTACCAATTGAAAAAGCCCCAAGCACTTGAGAGCTCGATTCCCTCCGACGATGATCCGCGCTTTAAAGAGGTTTGAGGTGGTCCATGGGCGCGGCCCCTCTCTTCACTCCCATTCCCCTCGCGCGCGCTGAGTTCGACTTCTTTCGCGCGCGCGTCCAAGAGCGCGCGGGCATCTCGCTCTCCGAAGCGAAAATCGAACTCGTTCAAGCTCGGCTGCGCCCGCGGCTCGTCGAACTAGGACTGACCGGTTACTCCGGTTACGTCTCGTACTTACAGACCCTCCCACCCGAGCACGAAGAGTGGCAAACCTTCGTGAATTCTTTGACGACAAACAAAACAGATTGGTTCCGCGAGCCTCAACATTTTGACCTTCTCGTGAACGATTTTCTTCCACGGTGGTTCAAGCTCGGAAAGAAGAAGCTGAAAGTCTGGTGTGCGGCTTCGTCCACGGGCGAAGAGCCCTACACGCTGGCGCTCGTTCTCGACAAGGCACTTCGCGAATCCGGAGCCGACTTCGAGATTCTTGCCACCGATATCGACACCGAGGTTCTCTCGCACGCCCGCCGGGGGGTTTACCCGCGCGATCGGTTGTTCCAGATTCCCCCATCCTTTCAATCCGGTTTTGATTTTGGCACCGGAGAAATTAGCGATTGGATGCGGGTAAAAAAGCGGATCAAAGACAAGATTCGTTTTGAACGCTTTAACCTCATCTCGTCCGCTTATCCTTGGAAGTCCGAGTTCGACTTCATCTTCTGCCGAAACGTCATGATCTACTTTAACGAAGAAACCACGCGACTCGTGGTCACCCACGCTTTTCAAGCGGCGGCGGAACACTCCGCACTGATCATCGCCCATTCCGAGTCTCTTCAAAATATCAAGAGCCCCTGGGCCTACCTTCAGCCTTCGATCTACGTCAAAGGCACGAAGATATCGTACTGAAGTTGTTTACAAAGACCTGCTTATGCTGGACGGCGGTCATCCGTTATGCCTCCAGACGAGCGTCCATATCTTGAACCCCCCTCTAGAACAGCCGCCTTGGCTACGATAGCCTGAAAGCTCACACAGTCAGCACCATAGAGGGTATATGACCATCGGGGGGATTCCTCGCTCGATTCTCACGCGCGCAGCCTTGATTATGTGCGCAACGCTCGCCACGTCTTGCGCTCCCGCCCCTGAAGGCCAACCTTTCGCAGACGATTCAGGACCTGCGGTGGATATCGGTCTCCCCGATGAGACGAGCCCTGAAGGATTCGACCAAGATACCGAGGAAAATATCTTGCGGGCCGAGCGTGAAATCGCCGAATCATTCGCCGACGCTGATTCGGAAATCAATGAAGACGAAGCCGCGCAAATTATGGCGGATTCCTACAGTCATCTCGACCCGAAGCGCTTGATCCGTCCTGGCCTGCTCAAGACAGCCGTCGCCTATTTCGACAGAAACAAATCTAAATTCTCCAATCGGAGCTACATCACCCTTGTGGACTTCCAAAAAAAGTCGAGCTCGGCTCGATTCTTCGTCGTCAACATGAAGTCCGGCTCGGTCGCTTCGTACTTCGTCGCGCACGGAAAGGGCTCTGACCCAAACAACGACGCGTTTCCCGAGAAGTTCTCAAACAAAGAAGGTTCCGGGGCGAGTTCGCTCGGTCCCGTACGTGTTGCGGAAACTTACAGCGGAAAATATGGCCGCTCGGTCCGCATCGACGGACTCTCGTCATCGAATTCCAATATGCGCCGGCGCGCGGTCGTGATTCATGGTTCGAACTACGTGAAGAACGCGAACGTCAAACAAGGTCGCAGTGAAGGATGCTTCGCCATTCCCATGAATCAAAAAGATTCGATCATCTCGCTCATCAAGGGCGGCTCGTTCCTCTACGCCGATCAAGTGCGCTAAGGCTCATGCGCCTACGTGTAGGTAAAAACACGTGATCATAGTTCCCGTTTCGCTAAAATCGCCGGCATGTCCACGAGCCGGCGGAGCCTGATCGGGCTCGATCTCGTTAATATCTTCATGGCCGATGTCCGCGACGGTGTTGGCGTTTACCTCTCGGTTTACCTTCTCACGGAAAAAAACTGGGATCCGGCCCACATCGGTCTCGTCGTGGCCCTTCCAGGCTTTGTCTCGATTCTCGCTCAATCCCCGGCCGGAAACCTCATCGATCGAACGAGCGCAAAACGGTTTCTTCTCATCTTGTCGTCCATGATCGTGGCCTTCACCTGTCTCGTCGTCATTTATCTCCCGACTTTCGTCCCCATCGCTCTCTCCCAAGTCGCGATGGGTTTGGTTGGCCCCGTCTTCCAGCCGTGCGTTTCGGCGATGAGCTTAGGTCTCGTGGGCCACAACCTCATGCGCATGCGGGTTGGAAGAAACGAAAGCTACAACCACCTCGGCAATCTCCTCGCCGCGATCGTCGCCGTCTTTGTCGGTCTCTGGATTTCGTTTGAGGGTATCTTCTACTTTTCTTTAGTCCAGTGTCTGGGCATGATCGCTGCGACTCTTCTCATTCGTCCGCGTGAAATCAATCACGAGTTAGCGCGCGCGGCCGCATATCCGAAAGAACGAATGGAATCTTTTTGGAAGGATGCCGGCGCCCTCCTCGCAAACCGGAATGTGGCTTGCTTCATCGCCGCCCTCACCCTCTGGAATCTCGCCAACGGCTCCATGCTTCCATTGTTGGGTCAGAAACTCGGGCTCCAAACGCCAGAGCGGTCCGCTTTTCTGATTTCCCTTTGCATTATCGTCGCTCAAGCTTCGATGGTTTTCGTGGCCCCCTGGACCGCAGCCCGCGCGAGACAACACCGACGTGCCCTCTTCGTTCTTTCTTTTGCGCTCATTCCACTGAGGGCTCTCCTTTTTGCCGTGATCGACAATCAATACGCGCTCATTACCGCACAGCTCATCGATGGAGTGGGTGCCGGGATCTACGGGGTTTTAAGTATCGTGATGATGGCCGAACTCGGCCGTGGAACGGGCCGCTTTAACCTTTTACAAGGATTGA
>SXSP01000204.1 GCA_005792225.1 Bdellovibrionales bacterium
ATCTCGAAGCTTCGGGGGACGAACAGGAAGATATCGGTCTCGACCACCGAAGGACGATTTCCCAATTCAGAGACGGTTTTGATTTCGACGTTATGGTGGTCGTGTCGGCTGACGGCACTGTTGGCGCTGTGAGAGGGGAGGGCGCTCGTATCTGGATCCGACTTGACCTTCGTCAGCGGAGATAAGAGGGCGTTTCGTAGTGCGGAAAGAGCTTCAAACTCGGCCATAGCCACCTAACGTACGAGTCAAGTCAGGTTATTGTCAGGCTATCGGTTTAATGTGGAGAAAATAAAGAACTTTCTGGAAACTAGAGAGAATTACCCGGCACTTAACGGCTTTACCAGGTCCACTTTGAGACAGAGGAAGCCATTGAATATAGGCGCGTTCAGGCCTATGAGGTTCAGCGAGTGAACGAGAGTCAAACGCCCTCCATTCTTCAGTTTCTAGGTCGATGGTTTTTCAGGGCCATTTTGGGCCTCTTTGCCTTCAGTCTCTTGCTCACTTTCGTTTATCGTTGGCTTCCGGTCCCGCTCACTCCGCTGATGATGTACCGAGCGGGTCAGGCTCTTGGAGAAGGCCGTCTTCCGCGACTCGAAAAATCCTGGGTCTCCCTTGATCAAATGTCCCCGCGTTTGAAGTTCGCGGTGCTCGCGGCTGAAGACATGAAGTTCTACGAGCACAAGGGCTTTGATTGGGAGGCGATCGAGAAAGCTCGCAAACACAATCTTCGCAACCGCACGATTCGTGGTGCGAGCACCATCAGTCAGCAAGTGGCGAAGAACGTCTTTCTTCTTCCGCAGCGCTCTTGGATTCGGAAGGGGCTCGAAGCTTACTTCACCTTCCTGATCGAGCATGCGTGGCCGAAAGAGCGGATCATGGAAGTCTACCTGAATATCGTCGAGCTCGGAGACGGCGTGTACGGAGTGGAAGCCGCATCGGAACGCTACTTCTCAAAGCCCGCCGTCAAAGTGAACGCGAGCGAGGCGGCCCTCATCGCCGCCGTTCTCCCGAATCCTCGCCGTTTTAAGATCTCCAGACCTTCCGGTTACGTGCGATTGCGCCAGACCAAAATCCGGAATCGTATGCCCACCGCCGCACGCTTGGCGAAAACGCCCGTTCTAAAGACCGGTTTGTCTCACCGAGGCTCAATCGCCGGATCCAAGTAGCCGATCTTCTCCTCACAGAAGCAGATGATCTGCTTCACGAGGAGACTCGTATGTACAAAGCACTAGTGCTCGCAGCAGCATTGACGACAACGGTGACGGCACTCGTATTGATGTCACCCGCTTCCTCGCGCCAGGCGCAGGCTCAATCGAGCGATCCGTTCACGATCGCCGAAGACAGCTTGTTTATGGACAGTGGTGACGGCGAATTCTCCGCTCCTTTGCCGGATGCGGAACCCGCTCCGGCTCCCGAGGCACCGAAGAAAGAAAAAGGTAAGAAAGGCGCGAAGGCCGCCAAGCCTGAGCCCCGCAAGCCTGCTTCCGATGAGACGACCGATGCGGGCCCGGGCTCGCTCGACGATCTCGACATGGGCACGCCGGCCGAAGCCTCAACAGAAATGAAAGAGGAAACTGGCTCCGTCGCGGCTCCGAGTGAACCCGCGGCTGAAGAAGCTGCGGCTCCCGCTCAGGAAGAAGCTCCTCCCAAGAAACTTCCGAAGAAGAAGAAACCTTCGAAAGTCGCCTCGAGTGGAGGCAAAGGCCGCTTCGCCAGCACGCGCGATGCTTGCCCGATGATGCGTGAACCTGCATCCGACGCCGAGAAGATGACGACCGTTCGTACCGACATCAAGATTTGGGTCGAAGAAGTCGACGAATCTTGGGTCCGCGCCTACAACAAGGCCGGCGAACCCGGTTACGTCAGCAAAGATTGCGTCGAGTAACTCTTTCGTTTCAAGCTTGAGTTTCAGAGGTCGGTCCTTCGGGATCGACCTTTTGCTTTTTAAGGCCCACGATCCAACCTTCGCGCGCGAGCCGCTGATTTCGAGAGAGCTTCGGTTTTAAGAGCCCGGCTCGGTCTAGGAGAAATCCACCCATCGCGAGGACCGCCGCATCCGCGTAGTCGGGGTGGCGGGCGATGAGTTCCGCATCTTCGCGCGAGAGCCTGATCTCTGGTAGCACTCGCTTCATCGCCCCCGGGAGTTCGGCGAGGTTCCGAGTTCGCAACTGAAAATGTTCCCGCCAAATGAGCGAGGGGTAGGCCTCGTACAGCCATGGTTTGTGACGGACTTCCCTCGCCGGAGTAAAATATCGAATGTTGAGCCACGGCTCCGGTGATTGACCGAGATCTCGCCAGATGCGGTAAGTTCCGCACTGAATATTCTTTTGGAAGGGATGCGTGCGAAAAACCGAGTTTGCGTTCGCGAGAACCTCACAGTGCCGAACCGGAAACCCTCGAGCCGTCGACTCCTCGAGGATCTTCGCAAAAAATGCGGCGGCGGGTTTTAGTCCGTACCCTTGGCCCTCTTGCGCGGCTCTCCGAAAGAGTTGCCACAAGGTATTAAGTCCAGGGGGCATATGGCGCGGCCACGCGTTTTGTTCCAGCCCAAAAACGCAATCGAGGAGAATGGCCAGTCGATCTGAGTCGGCGGCCTCGCCCGTCATGCGTCTTAGTTCATCGTGTGTAAATGAGTGAAGGGCGAGTGGCCGATGGTTTTGAGAATGAAGCGAGAGTTGAAGCGTGTTGCGCGTCAGGAGTGCGCAGGGGAGAGGTTTGGCGCGGCTTCCGCCAGGGATTGCCGCGCCCGTTTGATCGATGCCGAGATAGAGGTCGAAGATTAGTTTTTCACTTCCACCGTGCGATGGGGCGTTTCGACGGAATAAGTTTTTTGGTTCGTGCGAACCCTGCCCACCATCCAAATCTCATAAGTTCCGTTCTTGATCAAAGCCGTTTTCCATTTCATGACGAGCGAGTTCGCCGGAAAATCTGCCGTGCGTGTTTTTGCCTCTTCGCCCACGAGTTTCGAGTGAAACTCGATATCCGTCATCGGTACGGTCGAGGATGAACCGTTGATGTTCATCATCACATTTCCGCTGACCGGAGATTCTTTGCTGAGTGTGAAGTCAAGTTTAAGAGCCGGCTCGGCGTTTGCGACATAAAAGTAGCGTCGTTGGGTCGTCGTGACTTTTTGGCCAGCTCCATCGAAGCCAGAGACTTCCATTTCGTAGCGACCATCGGGGAAGCCCGAAATATCCAGATCCATTTTCATGGAGGCGGGGCCGTTGAAGTAAAGTTCGCCGCGCGCATTGTAAATGGAGAGGATATAGCTCCGGAGTTCGCGATTCGGAGTCGCGAGTTGTACGGGAAGAGTTCCGCTCACCGAAGCGCGGTCGACCGGGCTCTCCACCGAGACGTTCGTTGAGGGAAGGATATCGTAATACCAAGTGGAACCACCGATACCGGAGGTGTCGTCGTAGGAGACGCGGAAGTAACCTTTTTCTCCCCAGTCTTCGCCCCAACTGTTGCGTACGATGAAGGCTCGTTCGCTATCGTCGTAGCCCACGATCGAGATGGCGTGCCCACCGAGAAATCTCCCGGTGACGTGTTTGTAGATCCCGCTCGAATACGAAACGAAATCCTCATAAACGTGCATGGTCGTGACGAGAGGGCCCTTGGCGAGCGCGCTTTTCACGGCTTCAAGATCGCGAGAACCCTTCGTTGGACGTTGATAGTCGCTCAGCTTAAGGAGCCTTGCGCCTGAGTCCGCGCAAGCTTGGTTGCAAGTGACGTCGTTTCCGGTCGCACCCGAGGTATAGGGCAGGCAAGCTTCATCGGTGACTCCCGATGTCTTCATATATTTTGCGGCCTTCTCGGGCGTCCAGCCAAAGTGGCAGCGACCACCGCCGCATGCGAAGAGGTGCTGAGTGGAGAATTTGACGTTCATGCGCGAGAAACCGAGCGAGATTTTGTACTGGCTTTCGAGCGTTCCGATCGATGCGAACGAAACGCAGCTTCCGCATCCACCCTGATCCACGATCGGGGAAATCCAGTTCTGGCCCTGGTGATTTCGCCAGTCGAGTCGATCGGCCGAGAGTGAGGTTTTC
>SXSP01000205.1 GCA_005792225.1 Bdellovibrionales bacterium
AAACTTCGGAACCCTCCCATGCGGGAAGGAGAAAGCGATCAATCGATTTTTCGGCGCCGAGATCGGCTCTGGAAAACACGCATGAATAAACCTTCGCGGCAGGATTGACCTCTGCCTGTGCCACGCTCATCATTCCCGAAAAGAAAACGAAGGCGCTTAGAATCTGGATGCCTCTCATGACGTACTCCTCAATTTGTGTTTGTTAAACCACCATTTGTTCTCTCGAGCTCTGATACCCGAGACATACCCAATTTCTAAGCGAGCTCGTCCCCACCTTCAATTTACAGTTGCAACAATCCATCGTGATTCTGTAGCACTTATTGTAAACCAGCGAAGGAGCGAAGATGAACCTACTCACGGTCGACGGCTACAAGTCAATATTCAGAAGCGTGGTCGATCGTTACAAAGCGCAGTTTGGCCAAAGGTTCACCTACGAGAAACTCGCAAACGCTTGCGGTTTACAAAAGACCTACTTGTCGCGGGTCTTAAATGGACATCTGCACCTCAACGCAGACCAATGCTACTTAGGGTGCGAGTTTCTCCAGCTCAACTCCGTTGAAAAGCGTTACACGTGCCTGCAACACGCTCTCGAAACGTCCGCTGTCCCCGCTCGCAAAAAAGAGCTTGAACGCGAAATACAAAAATTGAGGAAGGAGCACTTACGCACGGACCGCGTCCTGGCTGAGAAAACCGATTTTTCCGATGCTCTCGGATGGACTTACTTCAGCAACGCAAATCTTCAACTCGTCTATCTCTTTCTGACAGTCGAAGCCTTCGCCGTGAGACCCGTCGACATCGCGGAACGGATCGGTATCAGCGAATTTGAGTTGCAGCAGCTTCTTTTAAAATTGCAGAGTATGGGGCTCGTGAAATCTCAAAACGGACAGTTTTTGGTTCAACCGTTTCTACGCCACTTAGGTGATGACAGCCCGTTCATAAATTCGTTTCGCCAGGCTCACCGGATCAAAACGCTCGGTCGGCTGCAAAGCCCTCCACGTGATGATGACTACTTTTTTTCGGCGATTTTTTCTGCGGATGAATCCGCCGCCCGTACGGTGAAGAAGGCTCTCCTGGAGGCCGTTGCGCAAACGCAAAAAGCGGTCGCGAAGGCGGGAGAAACCGACATCTATCAGATCAATCTCGATTTTGTTAATTGGACGTGAGCGACTAGGGCCCCTCACTCCTCTTCCGTCGAAAAGTACAGCGGAAAACCCGAGTCGCGGGCGAATTCGTTGACCTGCTTGGCTTTGGTTTCCGCGATTTCGCGGGTGTATTTGGCGACAACACCGATACCGTAGTTGTGGGCGAGGAGCATGATGCGTTTTGCTTCGGGCTCACCCTTGTCGAAGTATTTGCGCAAGACTTCGACGACGAAACCGCGCGGGGTAACGGGATCGTTGTGAACGACCACGACGTAAAACGAGGGCTTGGCGACCTTGGGTTTGGACTTCGTTTTGTCTTTGAGGCCGGGATCGGCCGTTCCTGTTCTCGACATGGCCCAGGATACTAATCGAAATTTCCGAACTCCTCTAGAACCATTTGTCATTGCCTTTCTGAAGGAGCAAAGTCGCCCCCATGTCTTCGAAATCCCCGGAATTTGAAATTGCGGACTCGATTTCCCGCGTCAGTCCCTCGGAGTGGAATGCGCTCGATCGGGGCGACTTCATTTTTGCCGATCATCGGTTTTTACTCGCGCTCGAGGAGAGCGGCTCGCTCGGAAGGCGCACGGGATGGCATCCGACTTATCTGCTCGCGCGGCAGAAGGGCGAACTCGTGGGCGCGGTTCCCCTTTTTGCGAAAACCAATAGCTACGGCGAGTACATCTTCGATTGGTCTTGGGCGAACGCGGCTCATATGGCGGGTGATCAGTATTATCCTAAGCTCGTGGCCGCGATTCCTTTTACGCCGGCGAGCGGCCCGAAATTTCTCATCAAGAAGGGTCTCTCAATCCGTTCGCAATTGGCCGGGCAGGCATCGAGCCTCTCCAAGTCTTCGGAGGCGAGTTCGCTTCACTATCTCTTCATCACGCCTGAAGAAGCGGCCTTCCTGCGAGATGACGGGCTCGCGGTTCGACATAGCTTTCAGTATCACTGGAAAAATGAGAACTGGTCGAACTTCGAGGAGTTTCTCGGGGCGCTTCGTTCCAAACGTCGATCGGAAATCAAACGTGAACGATTGGGCGCTAGCCAGCACGGACTCGAGTTCCAAACGCTCACGGGAAATCAACTGACTTTGGAGCATGCCCGCCTCATGTCGCTCTTTTACCGGTCGACGACGGCGAAGATGGGTGGCATGGCTTATCTCACTCCCCGATTTTTTGAGTTACTTGTCGAGCGGATGCCCGAAGCGATTGTCTTCATGCTCGCGCTCGATCGGGGCGAACCCGTTGCGGGAGCGCTGAACCTCACGGGCGGGAAAACGCTCTTCGGTCGTTACTGGGGTTCGACCAGAGATTATAAGCACCTGCATTTTGAACTTTGCTATTACCGGGCCATCGATTGGGCCTTGGCTAACGGAATACAAAAATTTGAAGCCGGTGCTCAGGGTGAGCACAAATTCAACCGTGGATTTCGACCGCAGTTGACCTTGAGTGCCCATCTCTTGATGAATCCGGGGCTTGATCGTGCGGTGCGGGAGTTCATCGAAGAGGAGAAGCTTTCCATCGAAGAGATTTTCCGCGATTATCAGGACCACGACCCTTTTCAAAGAATCGACTCGCGAACTCAAAAGGATACCGACCTTGGCCTCTGACTCTACGAATCTGCGGGAAAAACTCAAAGCTGAAATCATGAACGGACTCTGGATCGATCTCAAAGATCACGCGGAGAGAAACGCAATTTTTCTCGTTTCGCAAGATCTCGACCTCTTGGATGTCGCGGAGTCAGTTGCAAGCGACAACGTGGAGATCGTTTCTGAGTGGGTCAGAAGTGGCCAGCTCGTTCGCCCGACACCCGCGCAGACCTCGACTTGGGAGAAAGAGTCTGGAAAAGCATTTCGCTTTTTGATTTTACAACCGCACATTCTTATCCAAGAGCAAAGTCATTAGCTTTAGACCGGAAAACCAATCTGGCCGCGTGACTCACGGATTCTCGTCTCAAGTCAGCGGGTGACTCACCGATAGAGATTCTCGAAGAAAACGAGGATCGCAAGGATGAGTTCTCCAGAAGATTCCACTTCGCTGAGCTTTGAACAACTGCTCGGCTGGATGGGCCGCTTTACTCCGCAGTTCAAGTTTCGTCTCATGACATTTCGGCGGGTGCTCCCGCATGCGCAGTTTGATTCGCTCGTTCGAGATTCCCTCGGCGTCTTTCGTCGCGTGATGGTTGAACTCGCCCGCACGCCGAAGGGCATCGACCGCGCCCGCCGCGTGTACGCCATGATCGACCAGGAGTTTCAGGCGACCCCTCCCAAGAACGTCTCCTGCGGCGAAGGTTGCGGCGCTTGCTGCCGATTTCCAAAACAGATTACCGACGATGAGGCAGATCTTCTCGCCTCCCTCGTCTTAGCGGGTCAGGCTATGATTCATCCCGCGAGTCTTGAAAAAGGTGGCTGCCCGTTTCTTGATGGCGAAAATCGCTGTTCCGTTTACAACGATCGCCCCAGCACCTGCCGAAAATATCACGTGACGAGTCCCCGAGAAAGCTGCGCCTCCGATGACGGAACCGTCGTGCCGCATATCGAACTCATGCCCGAAATCATCGTGAGTGCGGCGATGAGTCTTCCCGACAACGACATCGGCATGATGAATG
Source organism: Bdellovibrionales bacterium (assembly GCA_005792225.1). Classification (GTDB taxonomy): domain Bacteria; phylum Bdellovibrionota; class Bdellovibrionia; order Bdellovibrionales; family JAMPXM01; genus SXSP01. The sequence goes on from SXSP01000205.1 coordinate 3,750, forward strand.
ATCAACTCGCCAGAAGGCTTCAGCGATGACGGGAGACTCCGACCTGCTCGCAGGAGTCTAAAACCGGGCAAGTCGAGCACTTCGGAGCCGCACCGGTACAGATATTTTTTCCGAAGGGAACGAGCAGCTCGTTGATTTCCACCCAGTGTTTGCGCGGAAGTTTGGCCTGAAGTTCGCGAAGCGTCTTCTCAGGTGTCGCCGCCTTCGTGTATCCCCAGCGATGCGTCACGCGGTGAACGTGGATATCGACGCCGATCGCAGCTTTGCCGCACGCAATTCCGAGGACGAGGCCTGCGCACTTGGGACCTACGCCGGGAAGTGCGGTCAGACTCTCGAAGTCGCAGGCGATATCACCTCCGGGAGATCCTTGAGCGATTCGCGCGATCTCCCATAGGCGCGGCGCCTTTTGGCCTGCAAAAGTCGAATCGAAGATGAGATCCCGAATTTCGTCCACAGACAGAAGAAGCATTTCTTTCGGAGATGCGGCTCGTTCGAAGAGTCGAAGCGATGTCTTAAGAGATGTTTCATCGAGCGTCCGCACCGAAAGGATGCACGCGCAAACCTGATGAAAGACACTCCCAAAGCCCCGCTCCGCGAGCTCAAAGAGCATCGCTTTCGGATAAGGCTTTATCGCCCGGCGAATGCACGCGAGCACCTTTGTGATATCAAAAGCTGTCTTTCGGGACTCGTGCGCGATTGATTCCATCGCTCTTCAGCATGCGCGAACGCTCGAGATCGCGCGATGAAGTTTTCGTCGCGACTCGTTCATAACTCAGATCTCGGCGATCGCATCGAGTCTCAGCGCGAGTTTACCTGAGGCCTGCAGCCTCTCGCGGCTCGCGTTCGTGTCGAGCGTCACTTTAAGTTGCCAATCGTTGTGATCCTCAGGATCCACGAGGGTCTGCTCGATCGTCCAGGCGGGCTCGCCTTCGCTCACGCGAGAAAAATGGGCACGCCGAGCGCCGGGATCGGTGCAGAGCGCTTGATGACCACCGGCCGCGTATTCCTCACCGATTTTTCGGAGCCTCAGCTCCGTCCACTCCTCGCCGTCCCCGTCTTTCGCAACACCCTCAGGCGACCAGTCGCGAAGAATTTCGATCGACGTCTCGAAATCTCCCGTCGCGAGAGTGCGGAGGAAGCGAAAAACGTCGTTCATGATTTTGATGCGGATCGCTTTTCGATCCGAGAGCGGATCGCGGGGTTTCTCCGGCTCGGTCGCAAGTGTCGCAACTTTCGCGCTGCCCGCGGTTCCGCCCGTGCGGATGCGTTCCCACTCGTCGATGAGACTTGAGTCAACACTTCTGACGATGGAGGCGAAGTACTCAGTGATGACATCGACTTCGTCGTTCTTCACGGTTTGCGGCACGGTTTGAACGAGCGCGCGGTAAACGTCAGAGAGGTACCGGAGTAACAAACCCTCGGCGCGTTGGAGTTCGTACTCGCGCACGTACTCGGCGAAACTTTGATAAGTTTCATACATCTCGCGCGCAACTGACTTCGGCCTGATGTTTTCGGTGCCGACCCACGGATGTTTCTCGGAAAATTCGTTGAACGTGGAATAAATGAAATCACGCAGCGGTTTGGGGTACTCGCACTTTTCGAGTTCCTCCATGCGTTCTTCGTACTCCATGCCCGCTTCTTTCATTTCGCGCATGCGCTCGGTTTTGACCCGGTCGAGCTGCTTTCTGAGAATCAAATCGGGGCTCTCCAGGATTGATTCAACGAGTGTGAGAACATCGAGGGCGTAAGTCTCCGACATCGGATCAAGAAGATTCAAGGTGTCGATCAGATAAAGTGAAAGCGCGTTGTTCAACGAAAAGTCTTCTTGGAGATCGACATTCACGCGCACGCGTTTCTCCCCGCGCTTCGCTTGGGGAATGATCTCAACGAGTTTGCGGTCAAGAAGCGACCGAAAAAGAGTGAACGCGAGCTTGCGATGTTTTTTCTTCGCGGCCTCCGGCTCGTGCGAGTCTCGTATCAATTGGCGAAGCGCGAGACATCCATCTTCGTCGGACCGCGAGAGGACACTGAGGAGCATTCCATGTGTGACCTGGAAGCGGCTTTGGAGCGCCTCTGGCTTTCCCCCGACGAGTTTTTTGAATGTGTCACCTGTCCACATGACGAAACCTTTTTCGGGTGGTTTCGCCTTCACGATTTTTTTTGCTTTTTTCGGATCGGCTTTCGCTTTCGCTTCAAGGCGAATGTTCTCGATCACGTGTTCAGGCGCCTGGCAGACAACTCGGCCTTCCTCATCAAAGCCCCGTCGTCCCGCTCGGCCCGCGATCTGGTGAAAATCGCGCGTCGAGAGGATGCCCGTCTTTTCTCCGTCATATTTGCAGAGCTTTGTGAAGAGAACCGTGCGGATCGGGATATTCACTCCCACACCGAGTGTATCGGTGCCGCAGATGACCTTGAGGAGGCCCGTCTGCGCGAGTTTTTCGACGAGAACGCGATACTTCGGAAGAAGGCCCGCATGGTGCAGCCCCACACCGTGCTTCAAAAACTTTTGGATCTCTTTTCCGTACGGACTCGAGAAGTCGACTCCGTGGAGAGCTTCGGCAATCGCCTTTTTTTGCTCCTTCGTTGCGAAATCAACGCTCATCAAATTTTGCGCTTCTTCGGCCGCCTCCCGCTGCGTGAAACAAACGAGATAAACCGGCGCCGAATTTTGCGCGATCAAATCTTGAATCGTCTCGTAGAGCGGAGTTTCGCGGTATTCGAATTTGAGCGGAACCGGCCGCTCAGCGCTCGAGACGATTGCCGTCTCCCGCCCGGTGACGCTCGTGAGTTTGTCCTGAAAGAAATCCATTTCGCCGAGAGTCGCCGACATAAGGAGAAAGCGCGCGCGCGGAAGACTCAAGAGGGGGATCTGCCACGCGACACCCCGCTCGCGATCCGAATAATAGTGAAACTCGTCCATGATGATGTCGTCGACTTTCGCGAGTTCGCCCTCGCGCAGAGCCATATTGGCAAGAATTTCGGCCGTGCAACAGAGAATGGGCGCGTCTCGGTTGACACTCCCGTCGCCCGTCGACATTCCCACCTGCTCCGGTCCGAATTCCTTGGCGAGCGCCAAGAACTTCTCGTTCACCAAAGCCTTGATCGGGCATGTGTAGATGGAGCGTTTGCCTTTGGAGAGAGAATCGAAGTGCAGCGCCATGGCGACGAGGCTTTTACCTGATCCCGTCGGCGTGTTCAGAATGACGTTTTGTCCTTCGATCAAGGCGAGAATCGCCTCTTCCTGCGCGGGATAGAGCTCCAGTTTTTTCTCTTGAGCGTAGTCGAGAAAGCGATCGAGGATCAGATCATTTGAGAGCTCTTCGAATTTCGGGAGGCGTTTGAAAAGCGGAAACGAAGCCATGGTGCAGCCCTCTTGTTACGCGATCGATCGCGATCGAAATCGAAG
>SXSP01000206.1 GCA_005792225.1 Bdellovibrionales bacterium
ATTCAAGGTATCCTTCATTTTCACGGGCTCATTCACGGGGCCAGACGCCATTCGCTTACCTCAAAAATCGGCTGGGGATGGAAAGGCGTCAACCTAGCAGATTTTTGAGGTTTTTGTAAGCAAGAGCCAACATCATATTGATGGCTTCCGCGTCGGAAGACAGGTTCAAGTGACTTTTGACTTCCTGAATCATTCGCACGCTCATCTCATTGAGGGCAAGGTTTTGCCCCGTCACGCCCAAGGCGGGAAGTTGTTGCTGATTCAGTGTGGCCATCGGCGCCCGAAAACTCGCCGTCGTCGGAATCGCCTGCGGAGTTTGGAGAGGAATCTGCGCCTGCATCTGCGATGTCAATTGTGCCGCCATCGCCGTCGTCATTGGCGGCATCGGCGAATGTGAGTGCGCATGTTGAGGCTGAGCCGCCTGTTGCGGAGGCGGTGGGTGATGCGGTTGCTGAAATTGCGTCAGCGGCGCCTGCATCGGCTGGTAACCATGACTGACGTTCGATGATGGTTGGTGATGGTTCGGAGGCTGTTCGAATTGCTTGAGTCCTTCCGCGAGACTCTTCAGATCCGACATGAAATTCTGCGAGCTCACCGGCGCATCCGTCTCGAGCGTCGAGTTCCCGTAGCGTTGCGCACGCATGTATAAACCTACGAGCGCATCTGGTGTTGTCGCCAGCTTGCGAACGGACTCCGGCTGCGACTGCAACCAATTGAATGCAGCCGTCAGGATCTCACGCGTGTAGGCCTGAGGTGGGAGTGTTGGACCGTTCGCCATAGGCGAAAGAGGTTAACGACAGCCTGAGCAGTGCAGCAACTGAAAAACAAGAACTGATCAAGAATTAAGCAGGCGCTTCATTCGGTCTTCACAACGTGCGACAGATTGCCGAAGAACCCGGTTGACTCGCGCGCGAATCCGAGCGCGATGCCGCGCCGCAAATCATTGCTGGCAGCGGCTTTCGCGCCTCACAAGTCAGTAAATAAAATTAATAGAAACTGAGCTGCGCGCGAGAGAGTTGCCCGCGCGCCGGCTGCCTGACACTGGCTGCCGGTCACGGCGTGCCCGCTTGCCCGCCCGAACTTAGATGTCCTGGAACTTCGGAGCTTCCGGTGCCGCTTTCAGCTTCAACTTCTGGATGAGTTTCTGAGCATCTGGCGACTGCTCAAGCAAAATGAGAGTGCGTAACAGAAGTGCGCTGTCACCGGTTCCGCACATGCTGAGTGCTTCCGCTTTCGAGAATGGACCGTCACGGAAGCGAGCTGCCTCCACCGGCTTGCAAATAAATCAATACTGTTTGAAATATACGCGAACGATCTGCGAAAACGAAAACGGGCAACCCGTTTGAGAGTTGCCCGTCCAAAGAACTATCTTCGCGCGTCTTACTTATCGGCGTAATCGCGAGCGACGATTCCGTACTTCTCGATTTTGCGAAGAAGAGATTTCTTGGGGATGTTCGCGTGGAGCGCGGTCTGGTTAATGCGGCCCTTGAACATTTTGAGAGCCTTCACGATGAACTCTCGCTCAAACGCTTCTTTGTGTTTGTTGAAGTCGAGCTGATCACCGTTGATCGAAACCATGTCAGCCGTCGATTGGCCGCCCACCTGCTGCGCGGGCGGAATCGCGACTTCGGACTCATCAAGCGATTCGCTCTCGAGATCGTCCACCTCGTTGCTCGCTTCCGCGAGCGGAGCTGCGACAGCCGCCGTGGGCAATGTCTCCGCGGGCAACGAGGCGAGGGTCATTCCGGTGGACGCGAGCACGTTCTCGGGGAGTGACGCGAGCGTGAGAACGTTTCCGTTCTCGAGGATGAACGCGTGTTCAATGACGTTCTCAAGTTCACGGATGTTTCCGGGCCATGCATACTTCTTCATGACCGCGAGAGCGTCGGGGCTCATTCCGATGATGCGCTTGCCGTGGAGTTTATTGAACTTCTTTACGAAATTCGTTACGAGAGTTTCGATATCGTTCTTGCGATCGGCGAGCGACGGCAAGAAGATGGGCACCACATTCAGACGATAGAAGAGATCTTCGCGGAATTTTCCTTCGGAGATCATCTGCTCAAGAGGGCGATTGGTCGCCGCGATCACGCGAACGTTCGCTTCGATTTCGCGGTTGGAGCCGACCGGCGTGAAAACGCGCTCTTGCAGAACGCGGAGCAATTTCACCTGCATCATCACCGGCATATCACCCAATTCATCGAGGAAGAGTGTTCCGCCTTCCGCGAACTGGAAACGGCCGATTTTCCGTTCGTGTGCTCCGGTGAAAGATCCCTTCTCGTGACCGAAGAGTTCGCTCTCGAAGAGATTTTCAGGAATCGCCGAGCAGTTGATCGCGACGAATTTTTCGTCTTTGCGAGCGGAGTTGAAGTGGATCGCGCGCGCGACCAATTCTTTTCCGGTTCCCGAGGCACCGCGGATCAAAACGGGTGTGTCGACTTTCGAGAGACGGTTGATGATGTTGAAGACCTTCTGCATTTCGGCGGTGTTGCCGATGATCTTGCGACCGGCCTCCGTGAGGATCGGTGCCGATGCCGCGATGTTTGAGATCATCGCCTGCGCGCTGAGTGCTTTATCAAGGAGCTGCATGAGCTCGTCGGATTTCACGGGTTTCGAGATGTAATTGTAGGCGCCGTCCTTAACCGCCTGGACCGCGTCGTTCAGGTTCGCGTAGGCCGTCATGATAAGAACGATGATCGAAGGATCGTGTTCTTTGATGAGCTTCAAAGTCTCGAGACCGTTGAGCCGGGGCATGTCGACATCGAGGAGGACGAGATCGTAGCGTTGAGCCTTCACCTTCTCGATGGCGTTGAGACCGTCGAAGGCTTCTTCGACTTCGAAACTTCCAGACTGACCGAGTGTTGATTGAGCTAGTGTCTCGCGAACTGAAAAACGAAGACCCTGGTCGTCATCGACGATGAGTACTCTCAACATTACGTCCCCCTAATTAGCCGATTAGGCCACACCTGGGTTCGCCGGATCTGTGGGGAGCTCAACCGTGAAAGTTGAACCTCCACCCGGGCGGCTATCGACCGAGATGGTGCCGTTATGCAACTCCACGAAGTATTTAGCAAGATAGAGGCCAAGGCCCGACCCCTTGATCGGGGAGGATTTCGCGTTCTTCGATCGATAGAACTTGTCGAAAACGTGGGGCAATTCATCTTCGGGAATTCCCATTCCCTGGTCGGCCACCTGAATGATGACTTTGCTCCCGCTTTCTTCCGAACTGACAAGGATGCGAGAATTTTCAGGGCTGTATTTAATGGCGTTCTCAATCAAGTTGGAGAAGACCTGGCGAATCAGATCGACGTCCATGCGGGCGCTAAAGAGTGGCTCAAGCTCCGCAACTATTTGAATATTCTTGTGTTTTGCCAGGTGATCGAGCTTTGTAATAACTTCACCCAAGAGTCCATTCGGATCCTTACTCTTCATGTGAAGTTGGATCTCTTTACTCTCAATACGGCCGAGGTTGAGGATCGAACTCACGAAATCCAGAAGTTCCTGACTCGACAACTGAAGCGTCTCCAAAGCTTCCGTTTGAAGCTTCGAGAGCGGGGTGGGGTCTTTTAGCACCACCTCGGTCATTCCCTGAATGCGCGCGATCTGGGTCTTGAGATCGTGC
>SXSP01000207.1 GCA_005792225.1 Bdellovibrionales bacterium
AATCCAACAATCTCGCGATTAAAGGTGTTTTCGAATCGTTCAAGAAGGCGGAAGAATTCGGTCGCCCCTTTCGCAATCAATATTTGTTTAGTTCGGTCGAGCACCCGAGCTTGCGTCGAACCGCCGAGTACCTTGAAGAAAACGGTGCCCGCGTTGAGTTCATCCCGGTCCGTCGCGATGGTTCGATTGATCTCGAGGCCTTCCGGTCTCTCTTGAGCGAAAACACGGCCCTCGTCTCGGTCATGCTCGCAAACAACGAGACTGGAAATATCTTCCCCATCAAGGAAATGGCGGAACTCGCGCATGCGCGGGGAGCGCTTTTTCACTCGGATTGCGTTCAGGCGCTCGGAAAAATCCCGGTCGATCTGAAAGAGCTCGGCGTTGATCTCGCCAGCTTCTCCGGTCACAAATTTTACGCTCTCAAAGGAGCCGGGGTCCTGTTCGCCAAAAAAGGTGTGCCGCTTGAGAGTCTCATCCACGGAGGCGGTCAGGAACGGCATCGCCGCGGCGGCACCGAAAACGTGCTCGCGATCGCGTCCCTCGGTTTCATGTGCGGACTCAAGGATCAAATCGCGGCCCGCGCGCGCGAAGTTGAATGTTTAAGAAATCGAATGGAAGCTCGCATCCTCGAAGAGATCAAGGGTGCTCATCTCACGGGGGCGGAGAGCCCACGGCTTCCCTCGACATCAAGTCTCGTCATCGAGGGAGTCGACGGTGAGACGCTCTTGATGAATCTCGATATGAAGGGATTTTCCGTATCGACGGGCGCCGCCTGCAGCTCGGGAAGCCCCGAGCCGTCTCCGGTTCTCCTCGCGATGGGACTCACCCGTGGCGAGGCGCAGTCGTCACTTCGTGTGGGTCTCGGCTGGGGTACGACCCAGGACGAAGTCGATGCTTTCGTCGAGACATTGAAATCGGTCGTTCTTCACGTGCGCTCTCTTAACTCGTCCAGCAAGGAACATCATGTTCAATTCTGAAGCTCCGAATTTACGACCCGACGGCTCAAAAAAGCGCGTCCTCGTGGCCATGAGTGGCGGCGTTGACAGCTCGGTTGCGGCGGCTCTGCTCGTCGAGCAAGGCTATGACGTCGTCGGCATCACGATGCAAGTTTGGGATTACTCCTCATGCGAAATCGAAGAGGGCTTCGGTACCTGCTGCTCAAGTGTCGACGTCGACGACGCTCGTTCGGTTGCGGATCGTCTCGGTTTTCCGTTTTACGTGATGAACTGCGAGGCGAAGTTCCAGGCGTTTGTCATTGATCCATTCATCGGCGCGTACCTTGAAGGAAAGACGCCGCTTCCGTGCGTGAACTGCAACACCTATCTGAAGTTCGATCATCTTGTTTTGAAGATGAAGGAACTCGACTGCGACTACCTTGCCACCGGCCATTACGCGCGGGTCGAAACAAACGCCGCCGGCCAACCGGTCATCGTGAATTCAACCGATGATTGGAAAGATCAAACATATTTTCTGTTCACGATCGATCCCGCGATCATCCCGCGTTTGATATTCCCGATCGGTCACCTGAAAAAAGACGACGTCCGCAAAATCGCGGAAGCTCAAGGCCTCGTGAACGCGCGCAAAAAAGACTCGACCGGAATCTGCTTCGTCGGGAACCGGGGCTACGACAACTTCATCGAGGATCACGTGGCGAAAGACCTGCTCAAAAAAGGTGTCGTCAGGATGTATCCGGGCGGAGAAAAAATCGCCGATCACAACGGCATTCATCATTTCACCTACGGTCAGAGAAAAGGTCTCGGCGTTTCGCACGCGGAACCCCTCTACGTCGTTAAAATCGATGCGAAAACCAATGATGTTTGGGTCGGCGAAGAGAAGTACCTCTATTCGGATCGCATGAAGGTCGTGCAAACGCACTTCATCGATCCGATCGAAGAGGGTGAGCGCTTAAAGGTAAAAATCCGCTTCCAACATAAAGGGGCTTGGGCGCGCGTTTTCAAGGATGGGAGCGAGAAAGAGGGCGAGTTCTCGATTCAGTTCGAAGAACCCGTGCGCGCCGTGACTCCCGGTCAAGCCGCGGTCATGTACCGCGAAAATCAGCTCGTCGGTGGAGGATGGATCATTTGAGTTCCGCGCCAACGAGCCCTCGCTACGAGTTCACGATCCACACCTACGGGTGCAAGGTGAATACGTACGATACGGGCCTTCTGCAAAAACGCCTGGAATCGCAGGGCCACGTGAGTGTCGAGATGCGAAAGATCGCTCCGGCCCTCGACGCGTTCGGATTGGGCTCGCGCATTCCGCGCGTGCACATCCTGAATACGTGCGCGGTCACGGGCGAAGCCACTCGCGAAGCCGCGAAGCAAGTTCGGAGACTCAAAGCTAAAGATCCTTTTTCAACCGTGGTCGTCACCGGTTGCGGCGCGCAGGTCGACGGTGAGACCTTCGATACTTTAGCGGGCGCTGACCTCATCGTCGCGAACTCGCACAAGGGAATGCTCGAGCGACTTCTCGACGAACACTTTAAGGGCGAACTCAAAGAGAAAGTCTTCCGGTCGAATATTTTCCGCAAAGACGATCTCGAAGCCGGCGGCGGAATCGAATCCGGGCACACTCGCTCATTTCTGAAAATCCAAGACGGGTGCAACAGCTTTTGCACGTATTGCGTGATTCCGTTCGCTCGGGGAAAGAGCCGGAGTATCCCCGCAGGCGAGCTCATCCTGCGCATCCGCGAACTTCGCACACAGGGTGCCGGCGAGATCGTTCTCACCGGAGTTCATATCGGCGATTACGAGGAAAAGAGGGGATCGTCGAAAACTCTCCTCCTTCATGACCTCGTCGCCGAGGTTCTCGAAAAGACCGACGTACCGCGAATTCGGCTGTCGAGTCTTGAGCCCGTGGAGTTGACGCCGGAACTTCTTAAACTTTATTCGCAGACGGATCGCCTTTGTCCGCATTTTCACATGAGCATTCAGAGCGCCAACACGCGAGTGCTCGGCGCGATGAAGCGGAAATATACGGCTCAAGATGTCGAATGGTCGCTGAACGCAATCCGCGAAAATGTGCCGGGCTCGTTTGTCGGCATGGACGTCATCGTTGGATTTCCCGGCGAGACTGAAGAAGAATTCGCCGACACGTACCAGCGTCTTGAGCAAACGCCGTGGACGCGCATTCACGTTTTCCCTTACAGCGAGCGTCCAGGAACCAAGGCCGCCAACTTCGAAAATTCGGTTCCGCGTGAAGAGAGGGCGTTTCGCTCCCAACGTTTACGCGAACTCTCGCTCGCGCGCTTTGAGGCCGAAGCCCAAGCGCAGGTCGGCACCCGCAAGCGCGCCTTGATCTTAAAGGCTCCAGGAAAAGGAGCTGAAGGGCTCAGTCGCGACTACTGGCCCGTCAAGCTTGAAGACGGCGCTGGTGCGTGGGCCGGCCAAGAAGTCGACGTCGAAGTGACGGGATATGAAGGTTCAAGCGCGAATAGGACCGAAGGGGTCTTGAGGGGACGACTTTGGAAAGTCTGATTCCCACGTTGCAGACTGAAATCGGCTACGCCTTTACCCAATGGGACCTCCTCATTCGCGCACTCACGCACAAGAGCTACGCGAACGAGCAGGGAGCCTCGGGTCGCGCGCAGGGCGATAACGAGCGTCTGGAATTTTTAGGAGATGCCGTTCTCGATCTCGCCTTGAGCGAAGTTTTATTGAAGCGCTTTCCGCAGGACCCTGAGGGAGCTCTTTCGAAAAAACGCGCGAGCCTCGTCAACGAGGACACGCTCTCGCAAATCGCGATGGAACTCAAACTCAACCAAATGCTCCGCCTCGGAAAAGGTGAAACTAAAACCGGCGGCCTGCAAAAGCCCCGCATCTTGGCTTCAAGCCTCGAGGCGATCTTCGGCGCCATCCAGCTTGACGGCGGCTACGAGAAATCCGTCGCGGTGGTGACGAAAATTTTCGAGGCTCGATTGGCCGAACTCGGTCAATCGACCGTCGATTATCAACTCGACTTCAAAACGCGCCTTCAGGAGAAGGTGCAGGAAAAACTCCGCGCGACCCCCACTTACCAGGTGGAACAAGAGAGCGGACCTGATCACGACAAAGTATTTGAAGTTTCGGTTCGTGTGGGGAGCGAAGTTTTCGCCCTCGGAACGGGCCGGAGCAAGAAAGCCGCCGAACAGGATGCCGCTCGGCAGGCACTCGAACAAGGGGAATGGAATGTCGGCAGAAACGAATAAAGCAAATTTCCGTGCGGGCTTTGTCGCCCTCATCGGTCAACCGAATGCCGGCAAGAGTACGCTCATGAACGCCATTCTCGGAGACAAGGTTTCAATTGTTTCCGACAAACCTCAAACCACGCGTGGCCGCGTGACGGGCATATTAAATCTGGATAACGCCCAGATCGTATTCGTGGATGCGCCTGGTGTTCTCAAGAGCACCTCCGGCATCAACAAATTCCTTCAAGCCGAAGCTAAGGATGTCATCGATAACGCCGACGTTGTTTGCGTTCTGCTCGCCGCCGATTCGACCGAGGATCACGCGAGGGATCTTATCAAGATGGCGACCGATTCGAAGAAGCCGTGGGTCGCGATCGTGACAAAGAGTGATCTCTTAGCGGGAACGCGCACGCCGAAGTTCTTCGGATACTTCCTCGAAGAGCGTGTGCCCTTTGTTTCAATCTCGACGTTAAAACGTACGGATGAGGCGCGCGCCGAAGTTCTCTCGCGCGTGGTGCCTCTTCTTCCCGAATCTGCGGGGCCGCTTTACGACGAGGATCTCTACACGACGCAAACGATGCGCCAGATGGCGGCGGAGTTTATTCGCGAAGCGTGTTTCGAGAATCTTCATCAGGAAGTTCCGTACGGACTGGCGGTGAGGATCAACGAATTCAAAGAAGATGAGCGCGTTCCCCGCATCCGCGCGGAGCTCGTCCTTGAAAAAGATAATCATAAGGCGATCGTCATCGGCACCAAGGGCGCCACGATCAAAAAGATCGGCATGGAGGCTCGTAAGAGCATCGAGAGCGTCATGGGCCAACAGGTCTTCCTCGAACTCCACGTGCAGGTCAAAGAGAACTGGTCCCAGAATCCGCGCATGATGAAGGAGCTCGGCTATGTCCTACCGCAAGAATGAACCTAAGGTGACGAGCCAGACCGAAGAGCCGCTCTTTAAAGCCTCGCGCGAAAAGGCGCGGGTCGCGATTATCGGTCGTCCGAACGTTGGCAAATCAACTCTGTTTAACTACTTGACCGAGACGCGGAAAGCCGTCGTGAAGGATCAACCGGGCGTGACCCGCGATATCCAGATCGAGCCGGCCGAAATCTGGGGCGTGAAATTCGACGTGATCGACACGGGCGGACTCACCGAAGCCGGCGATCTTTTCTCGAAACTCATCCGCGAGCAGGTGATCGACTTCTTAAGGAGCGTCGATCATTTGATCGTCGTGATGGATGGCCGCGCGGGACTTCAGCCCGAAGATCGCGACATCATCCGTATCATGAAGGAGACGGGAAAACCCTATCTCATCGTGCTGAACAAAGTGGACCGCATTCACGAGTTCGAAGAAGCGAAAATGGATTTCTACGAACTCGGTATGGACCTCGTTTCGGCGAGCTTCGAGCAGCGCTACGGCATGGATCAGATCCTCGAGTGGATCGTCGAGCAGGTGAAGAGTACCCAGCACACCGTGCGCGAGGGCGTCACCCTCGCGATGGTGGGAAAGCCGAACGTCGGAAAAAGCTCTCTCTGCAATCGGCTCTTGGGTGAGAAGCGCCTTCTCGTCTCGGACGTCGCGGGCACGACGATCGATGCGGTCGATACCGAGCTCGTCTACGAAGGGCGTAAGTACGTCCTGATCGACACCGCGGGCTTAAGGCGTTCGGCTCGACGCGAGGAAGACCTCGAGATCATTTCGACGTTCAAAACGCGCGATGCCATTCGCCGCGCCGATATCGTCCTCCTCGTCGTGGACGGAAATGAGGGGCCTACGGCTCAGGACGCGAAAATCCTCGAGCAGATTCTCCAATCGCATCGGGCGGTGATCATGGTCGCCAACAAGATCGACATCGCCGAAGAGAATGTGCCCGCGTTCCGCAGTTGGTTCCGAAAGCGCGTGGAAGAGCAGATGCATTTCTTCCCCGAGATCATCATTTCCTTCACTTCGGCGCAGACAGGTCGTGGCCTTAAAGACCTCTTCGACACGATCGTCGATATGGAGAAGAAGATCACCAAACGCATCAGCACGCGGGAACTCAACGACTTCTTCACGCAAGTGATTCGTCAAGCCCCGGCTCCGGTTTGGGGGAACGACAACGTCAAATTCTACTACCTGACGCAAACGAACCAGCAGCCGCCGGCCTTCATCGCGTTCGCGAATCACCCCGAGGGCGTATCGCCAGCGTACCGCCGCTTCGTTGCCAAACGGCTTCAGGCGCAATTTGGTCTTGAAGGGGTGCCGATTCGCATCTTTGCGATGGGCGGAAAACACGGTCAGAAACGGCGTTCTCCGGCTCCGGAGCCCGCGGCTCTCGCCGAGAATAATGACGGACCGGTGGAAGCAGCGGCTGCCGAGTACGACTTCTCCGAGGATATGGAATTTGATCTCTCCGACGGTGAAGGTCTCTTGTACGAGAGCGATCTTCCGGAGAGCTTCGGCGAGGGTGAGGAATGAGCGCGCGCCGGCGCGGCCTCTGGGGAACTCGATTCGGCTTTTATCTGGCCGCGATCGGCTCCGCGTTTGGCCTCGGCAATATCTGGCGTTTTCCGTACGTCACCGTTGAAAACGGCGGGGGCGCCTTCGTTTTTCTTTACGTTATTTTCGCGATCGCGATCGGGCTTCCGATTCTGATCGGCGAACTCATGCTGGGAAAACTCTCGCGTCGAAGCGTCGTCACGGCCGTCGCGCGGTTAAAACCGGAGGCGACCAACTCGACGCTCGCGCGGTACTTGCCGTGGGCGGGCCGCCTCTCGGCGATTTCGTGTCTTCTTGTTTTGTCGTACTATGCCGTCATCAGCGGCTGGGTTTTGCATTTTCTCATGCAGTTCTTCTTCGGCCACCTCTTCTCGGGTGGCTACGATGCGGAGACATCTCTTAGGGTCTTGCGTGAAAATGGTTGGCTGCAGATCGCTCTCACGAGCGCGCACTTATTGATGACCCTCGTGATCGTCGCTAAGGGTGTGCAGGAGGGGATGGAGAAGTGGGTGAGTCACGCGATGCCGGTTTTCGTCGTGCTCCTTGTGATTCTCGTTACGAAGTCGCTGAGTCTGCCGATGGCGACCGAGGCGATCCGCTTCATGCTCTATCCTGATTTCACTAAACTCACTCCTTACTCGGCTCTTCAGGCGCTCGGTCACGTCCTCTTTACGCTCTCGGTGGGTTTCGGCACGATGGTGACGTTCGGCAGTTACCTCAATGAGCAGACCCATATTCCGTCTGCGGGCTTTCGCGTGACGAGCATGGATACAATCATCTCACTTTTCGCGGGGCTTTTGATTTTTCCGCTCCTGATCGGTCCCTCGCTTCCGACCGCGAGCCCGGAACTTGTTTTCCAGGCTCTCCCACGGCTTCTCGCGGGACTCGATAATGGATTTTTGTTTGGTCTCGCATTCTTTGTTTGCCTCTATCTCGCGGCCCTCGGCGCGAGTATCGGAATGCTTGAGGCGCTCGTTTCAAACGTTTTGGACGTGACCAAGCTCGGCCGCACGCGGGCGACTTGGCTGACGGGGCTCGTCGCGTTTATGCTTTCGGTGATTCCCGCGCTGTCGACTTCCGTTTTGAGCGGGGTTCAGCTGCGCGGAAATGGACTCCTCGAGATTCTCGACGGTGCGCTCATCACGATTCTTCTTCCGATCGCGGCTCTGGGGATTTCGCTCGCGGTCGCCTTGGGGCTGAAGCGCGAAGACGTGGAGGCCGAGTTCATCAATGACGACTCGATTGCGACCCGCAAGCTCTATTCACATTGGTTTTTCGCGCTCAAGTGGCTCGTTCCGGGAGTCGTGCTCACGGCGTTCGCCTTTGCGCTTTACGGATGGCTGAGGGCCTGATCGCCTTAAAAATTCACGCCGAGAACGCCGAGCGCCAGATACGAGTCACCGCGGGGGCGAATGCCCGTGGGTTTGTCGGCGGGGTCTTTGATCTCCTTTGATTCGTCGGCGAAATTGACGAGTTGGTACATCAGCTGACCGCCAAAATACATTTTGTTTCTCATCATCGGGATCTCGATTCCCGCACCCATGTTCACCCCGAAGGCCGAGTCTTTCGCGAACTCAGGATAGCCGCTCACGGTTTGGGTTCTATATATTTGCGAGAAACCACCGATA
>SXSP01000208.1 GCA_005792225.1 Bdellovibrionales bacterium
GTGCCGAGCTCGGATTTATCTAAACTCGATTCATTTGCGTGAAGTTGGGTTATTGTGTCTCCTTAGGGAGCAAGCTTGTCCCGTTCAAACCATGAGCGAGCGAGGCTTTCGCGGTCCTGGGGGTGCGCAATTTCAATCAGTGCTTTTGCTCTTTCACCCAGCGTGCGCCCGTAGAGATCTGCAATCCCGTATTCCGTGACGATGAAATGCACGTGAGCACGTGTCGTCACGACTCCCGCTCCCGGATGAAGCATACTGACGATGCGCGAGCGGCCGCTTCTCGTTCGACTTTGAAGAGCGATGACCGCCTTGCCACCTTCCGATTGGCTCGCGCCGCGGACGAAATCCATTTGTCCTCCAACTCCCGAGATGATTTTGCAGCCAATCGAATCGGCCACGACTTGCCCGGTGAGGTCCACCTCAACCGCCGAATTTATGGCCATGACTTTTGGATTACGAGCGATGTTCTCCGCACGATTCACATAGTCCGATTCGAGAAAAAGAATCGATGGATTATCATGAACATAGCGGAACAGTGCATCGGTTCCGTTCACAAAGCTCGTCACCGTCTTCCCCGCGTGGAATGTTTTCTTAGAATTGTCGACCGCGCCGCATTCCAGGAGGGGTAGGAGACCGTCCGAAAACATTTCCGTATGGACTCCTAAATTTTTTCGATCCGTCAGCGACGCCCATACCGCATCTGGAATGGCCCCAATTCCCATCTGTAGCGTCGAGCCATTCTCCACGAGTGTTGCCACATGCTCGGCAATTTTTTTCTCAGTCGCATTCGGAATTTTTGATTGAGTCGCGAGCAGAGGGGCGCGGTGCTCCCAAATCGAAGTGAACTGTTTGAGATGGATGAGACCGTCACCGTGCGTTCGCGGCATCTCGGGATTTACTTGCCCGAGAACGATGGATGCGGACTCGACGGCGGCTCTTGCGACGTCGATGCTTGTTCCGAGCGAACAGTAACCCTTCGCATCAGGAGAGGAGACTTGAACGATTGCGACATCCGGAGCGCGAACCCTTCTACGAAACAGGCCCGGAATTTCTGAAAGGAAGCAAGGAAGGTAATCGACCCGATCGTAATCGAGTTTCTTTCGCAGGTTTTCTCCTACAAAGAGGTTTGTCACGCGAAATTCGGGGTAGTCCGCGTATCTCGCCCTCCCATGGGTATGCAAGTGAATCATCTCGACGTTGTTGAGGCTGTTACGTTCCGTGATCAAGGCGTCCAAAATGATTTCGGGCGTGGCTGCTGCACCGTGCACGAAGATTCTGTGTCCTGGCTTGATATGTTGGATCAGTTCGTATGGATTCGTCGCAATTTCGATCAACGTCTGTCTCCCGGGAATATGAGCACTGGGATATCCGACGAGCTTAAGAGATCTCTGGTTACGCTACCGAGGACCACCGAAGCAAATGGACCCGTTTTTTCCGAAACCACAACGAGATCTGCTTTGATCTTCGAAGAGAACTTTAAAAGGGACTGTGAAATGGCAGCAGAGTCATGAAGCAGGACGTGTTGACACTTAATCCCAGATTTTTCAGCTTCTTCTTGCCATGACTGCGCTATCTCTCGCGCATTTTTTCTCTCTACCTCGAAAAAAACCTCAACATTTTCCCAGCCGCCCGCGAGGGCGGCCGAGGAGAAGAGTGAAAGGTTCATGAATGAGGGCAGCACATGGACGAGCGTAATTTCTGCTTTCGCCTTTTTCGCGAACGGGATGAGGTTCAAAAATGTTTTCCGGCTAGGAACCTGAAGGTCTGTGGCGAGCATAATTCGACGCATGTTCCTCAAAGAAGGAGATCGCGCGTTGATGGCAAGAACCGGGGCACCCGATCGGTGGATCAAGGTACTCACGAAGCCGCCTGGATACGCAATACGATTTGCGCCTCGTACGTGCGTGAAAACCGTTATCGCTTTGGCCTTCTTTCTCTCAGCGGTCTGTACCAGAGTGGAAACATTTTCGTTGCGTGAGCGATAGGGTTGAAAAAGAATTTCGGATTCCAAATTTCTATACGCGCCGTTTTTTCGCAGAAACTGTGTGAATGCAATCCGTCCCTTTTTCTCAAATTCCTCTTTCCATGGTCCCGTGAAGTCGTCTGGCCAACCAATTTGGTCAGGGCTTAGCACGCTGACGGCTCGCATCTGCAAATCGAAGAACTTAGCGACCGTTCGAGCGGAAGCGATCGCATCTTTCAGCGGGGCAGATCTTTGATCTAGACAGTCAAAGGCGAGTAGCAGCACGTCGTTGGACATTTATTTGTCTCCTGATTTTTTCCTCACGGGTCTTTTAGGCCTAGTGAGTAGCAAAAGTGAGGCCGCAGATTTGCGGGTAAACCAAACCTGTTTTGAGACAAGTTTGGCGGAGGAAGGGCTATATTGTCCCAAGAGCGTTGAGCGCAACTCGCCTGCTGTTGCGAAAGTTGGATCGGTTTTTGAAGCTTTTGAATCTGAAAATGATGAGATGAAATCGGAGGCTGATCATGAAAATCGTTTTGACCGGTGGACCTTCCGCGGGAAAGACATCGCTAGTTGATATCCTGCATCGGGCCGAAAGCCACAGACTCTCCGTCGTGCCGGAAGCCGCCTCCATTCTTTTCCGAGGAGGGTTTCCCCGGTCGGTCGAAGATCCGCAGACGTTTTGTCAGCAGCGAGCTATCTTTGCAGTTCAAGTTGAACTTGAAAGGATTGGTGAACTTGAATCCGAAGGTCGGCATCTCGTCTGCGACCGGGGAACTCTCGACGGGCTGGCATACTGGCCCGGCGACGAAGAAAGTTTTTTCGCAAACATGAACTCCTCGATGGCTGCGGAAATCGCTCGTTACGACTGGGTCATCCATCTTGAGAGCGCTTCCGCGGAGCACTACGAGCAAAGCCCTGTTCGAACTGAGACACCTTCAAGAGCTGCCGAGCTCGACCGGCGGGTGAGAAGCGCGTGGCGCCTTCACCAGAATCGATTGATCATTCCGAACAATAGGCACTTCTTAAAAAAGATCGATCTCGCGACGAGAGCCAGCGAGATGATTTTGTCTGGTTTTCCCCTGGAGAGAATCAGAAAGGACCTTGGACTTAAGACGGCGTAACGCGTACATCGCTCAGATCAAGGCCCGACTCAAACTTCGATAAACTGGAGATCGTCGTATCCGCAATGTTTTCCAAGGCTTCTTGGGTAAAAAACGCTTGGTGCGAGGTCACTAGCACGTTCGGAAATGTGAGGAGCCGCGCGAGCACATCATCGGCGATTCCGGCTTCAGACCAGTCGCTGAAGAATACGCCTTCTTCTTCCTCGTACACATCCAAACATGCTCCTCCGATGGAGTGACATTTTAATGCCTTCATCAGGACGTTCGTGTCGATCAGGCCGCCTCGGCCCGTGTTGATGAGAGTGGCGGTTTTCTTCATCAGTGCGAAAGCTTTTTCGTCCAAAAGGTGTCGAGACTCCTGATTGAGCGGACCATGAAGAGAAATGACGTCGCTCTCTTGAAGCACCAGGTCCCTCTCGGCGTAACGAATTCCGAACTTCGCTGCCCATTCCTGATCAGGCGATTTGTCCCAGGCAAAGACGCGACATCCGAATCCACACATGATTTGTGCGAACGCTCGCCCGATCCTGCCGGTACCCAGTACGCCAACGGTTTTTCCGTGCAGGTCAAAGCCAAGGAGGCCGTCGAGCGAAAAGTTCAAGTCATGGATTCTATTGTGAGCCTTGTGAATTTTGCGATTGAGACAAAGAAGCATGGCGACGGCATGCTCGGCGACCGCGTATGGCGAATATTCCGGTACTCGAACGACAGTTAGGCCCAGCGACGCGGCTTTTTTTACATCCACATGGTTAAATCCAGCGGACCTGAGTGCGACGAGGCGAATGCCAACTTCTTTGAGGACTTCGAGCGTTCTCGCATCGGCCCTGTCGTTTGCAAAGCAACAAACAGCTTCGCAATCGCGGGCGAGTTGTGCCGAGTCAGAGTTGAGGCGAACCTCAAGGAATTTGAGTTCATGTCTTCCGGCATTTGATTTCTCTAGAAACTCGCGATCAAAGCGATGGGTGTCGTAAACGGCAACTTTCATAGATCCTCCTTATCTCTAGCAGCTTCAATGGCAGCGGTGATGTGGCGTCGAGCTCGATTTGGACTCGCGATCCATAGCCAAGCGATTCGCGAACGACCCTACACTGATGAGACCCGCCAACACGAGGAGAGTGCCCATCAAACGCCCGCGATGGATAGGAGAACGCGCAATCCCGGACCGAAAGACTTGCACGCCGATTCCTAGAGCGGGAACCGTTCCCAACCAAAAAAACGACATAAACACGACTCCTTTGATTGTACTCCCTGTTGCCGCCGCTCCAAGTGCGAACGCATAAAGATGTCCACAAGGAAGGAGGATCGTAAAGATTCCACCCGAAAAAGCGGTCGCCCAAGTCGGAAGACTCGAGAGGCGTAACCGGCGCCAAGCGAGAGTTTGGACCCGTTCGAGACGGCGGGGAAGTCGAAAATGAAGGGCTTTTCCATTCCACGTTCGAACTCCCATCCAGATCAAGAGAGCGCTCAAAAATAAAAGAAAAAGTGTCGATGCCCAAGCCGAACTCTGAAGCCCGGAGAGAGCTTTTGAACCGAGTCCTCCGGCAATTGCACCGAGAGCCGCGTAAGAGAAAAAGCGTCCCAGGTTGTAGGCTAGGAGTGCCGCACGATTTGGGCCGAGACCGAGTGCTAGCGGTCCACACATCGCCGCGCAGTGGGGGCTACCGACAAAGCTCGCCGCGAGAACCGAAATCGGTACTGACCAGCTTAGGACTTGAGGATCAAGTGAAGGGACCGACAAGGGTCATCTCCTTCTCGATCAAAATGATTTGACCGGTTTGGGTGTTTTGATCTTGAACTTTGAGCCGAACTTTCCGTTGGCCGTTCGAGAGAACGTTTTTTGGAAACCTCGCGAAGACATCGGCGCGGGTCAGGTCTCCATCTTTTAAGGGAAAAGGCTTCAGTGCCGTCACGAGAGACACTCCGAGAGACGACTCCTCGGGATGGAGCTCAAAAATAATCTGATGAAGAGCTCCGCTCTGATTACTCAATTCAATTTTGAAGTGATTCAAAACAAAAACTTCGCCGGCTTCCGTCGTTTGGAGGGTGTATGGGGATTCCTTCGCGCGCAAGACGGCGACGTCAACTGGCTTCATCCAGGCGAGACTTAGAATGAGCGCCAGTGCTGAGATCGCGACGACCGAGAGGTAAACGACGGGGCGCAAACGAAAGCGCGTCTTAGTTTTCCCTTGGAGACCCGCGAGTGAATCATACCGGATGAGACCGGTGGGTTTCTTCAATTTCGCCATCACCTCGTCACAGGCATCGATGCAGGCTGTGCAAGCAATGCATTCCATTTGTACTCCACGGCGGATGTCGATTCCGGTTGGGCAAACCTGAACGCATCGGTAGCAGTTCACGCAGTCTCCGAGCTTGGTTCCGTGCGTTTTCGAAATCGCCTTTGCTTGGGGGGTCGCCCGCGGCTCGCCGCGACTCAAATTATAGGCAACGATTTTGGATCGCGAATCCATCAAAACGGATTGAAAGCGGCCGTAGGGGCACACGATCGTGCAGAATTGCTCGCGGAACCAAGCGAAGTCGAAGAGGATGATTGAGGTCGACACAGCCATGAAGAGAAAGCTTCCCCAATTCTCCACGGGTGAACTCTTGATCATGCGAGCGAGATTTTCGGTCCCGACGAAGTAGGCGAGAAAACTATGAGTGATGACGAGCGAGGCGGAAAGAAAGGCCGACCATTTCAGAGAGCGCTTCAGGATTTTTCGCGCCGACCACGGGGCGCTGGCGAGCTGACGTCGCTCGAGCGCCGATCCCTCGATCCATCGCTCGATCCGGCGAAAGACGCCATCGATGAAAACAGTTTGCGGGCAAGCCCAACCGCACCAGACGCGGCCCCAAATCGCGGTCGCGAAAAACAGTCCGAATCCGGCGACGGCCAAAACAAAGAGGAGCAGGGGAGCGTTGTGCGCGCGAAGTGACAGTCCGAAAAACTCGAATTTGCGATTCGTGATATCAAGGAGGACGGCCTGTTCGCCATCAACTCTCACCCACGGAAGACCGAGAAAGAATAGGATCAAAACAAACTGCACCCGAGTTCGCCAACTGCGAAAGAACCCGCGAACGTCGGCCGGAAAAAGGAAAATTCTTTTTCCCGTTTCATCGGTCGTAGAGAGTCGATCAGGATGCAGTTCGAAGGGATTCATTCTCTCACTCGTTTGTTGCGTGCAGATTTCCTTGAGGTTCCTTGGCGCCGGCCGGTTTGGTTCCGTGAATCGAGCGGATATAAGCGGTCACATTCTTCAGCTCGTCGGGAGTGAGGACGGGGCCCCAAGGCGGCATGCCTTTTTCAACCACACCATCCCGAACGATCGCCGCGACCTCCGAAGGTTTACCCGTTCCGTGAAGCCAGTGATCATCGGTGAGGTTCGGTCCGATGATGCCTTGACCCTTGTCCCCGTGGCAGGCCGCGCACTTACCGGCAAAGACATCTTTTCCGTTCGCGACTTTCTCGGGCTGAGCCGCAAGCGCAATGAGTGCTTCATCGGAGAGTCCATCTCCTCCTGGTTGCGGTGCGGGTTTGCGCGCTTCGATTTCCGCGAGACTCGTTGCGAGTTCCTCGCGGAGTGAAGGACCGATTCCCGTCATGTAATAGGAGACGTAGCCGGCGGCAAAGACGATGGTGAGATAAAAGAGCGAGACCCACCAACGTGGAAGCGGATGATCAAGCTCTTGAATCCCGTCGTAATTGTGATCGAGTAGGAGGGATTCCTCGCCCTTCAACGCCTGGCTCTTGTCTTCGTTTTCGTACTGGTGGCTCACTGTTTATCTCCGTCTTCGAGGGGAAGTTGGGAAGCTGACAAGAAAATCTGTTTGCGCGTCTTCAGTCCGGTGAAGAGGATCATTCCGCTAAAGAACACGAAGAAGATGATGAGAGAGAGCGTGGGCAACCAGGTCCACGGAAACTGAGTCAAAATGAGTTGCTTCATTGTCCACCAACCTTGATGTCTTTTTTAAACAGAGCGGGATTTTTACCGAGTCGTTGCAGGTAAGAAATGAGGGCTATGATCTCTTTTGACTCGAGATCTTTAATGCCGGTGTCGGCACCGACGCCTTGCGCGAGTTGCCGAGCCTGATCGCGAGCGTTCTGAGACGCGTTCTGAACTTGCTCGTTTGAATAAGGAACTCCGAGCGATTTCATGACTTCAAACTTTCTCTCTAGCGACGCGAAGTCGATCTTGTCCTTAAACAGCCACGGGTAAGCCGGCATGATGGAGTTCGGCGTGACGGCGCGTGGATCGAGCATATGGCGGAAGTGCCACATGTCGGGATATTTCCCGCCAACTCGGGCGAGATCGGGACCCGTGCGTTTTGATCCCCACTGGAAGGGGCGGTCGTACATCGACTCCTCAGGGAGCGATGCTGGCCCGTAGCGGAGAACTTCCGAAGGCATCGTGCGGATCATTTGCGAGTGGCAAGTGTAGCAACCCTCGCGAACATAGATGTCGCGGCCCGCGAGCTCAAGGGCGGTGTAGGGATCGACCTTGTTGTTGGCTTCGGCGTAAGTATGAACGATCAAAGTCGGAAGAATCTGAATCACGGATCCCACGAGAATCGCGACGATCGAGAGGACGGTGAAGGTCGGAACCAATCCTTCAAGTCGGCGGTGCCAAGTGCCCTCGTCCACGACGGGTGCGGGCTGCAGACGAGGGGCGCTGAAGACATCGGCCTTCTGAGATTTCGGCGCGAGTTGATAAGTCTTGTAGAGGTTATAACACATGACGAGGAAGCCCGCGAGGAACAGCGTTCCGCCAAACGCGCGCACCCAGTAGAGAGGCACGATCCGCATGACCGTTTCGACGAAGTCGGGGTAAACAAGGCGACCCGATTCATCGATCGCGTTTAGCATGAGCCCTTGGGTTACTCCCGACGTCCACATCGAGATGATGTAGAGGAGAATTCCAATTGTTCCGGTCCAGAAATGGATATTCGCGAGTTTCTTCGAGTAGAGCTCAGTCTTGAAGATCTTCGGAACGAGGAAGTAGAGCATTCCGAAAGTGAGGAAGCCGTTCCAACCGAGAGCTCCGCCGTGAACGTGCGCGATGATCCAGTCTGTGTAGTGTCCAAGGCTCGAAACCGCTTTGATCGAGAGAAGCGGGCCTTCGAACGTCGCCATTCCGTAAAACGTGAGTGCGGCCGCCATGAATTTCAGAACGGGTTCGGTCCGAACTTTGTCCCAAGTTCCCCGTAACGTGAGAAGACCGTTGATCATCCCGCCCCAGCTCGGCGCAAGCAGCATTACCGAAAAGACCATTCCGAGAGTCTGCGCCCATTCGGGCAAAGCCGTGTGCAAGAGATGATGGGGGCCCGCCCAGATATAAATAAAAACAAGCGACCAGAAGTGGATGATCGACAGACGATAACTGTAGATCGGGCGGCCCGCGGCTTTCGGAATAAAATAGTACATGAGACCCAAAAACGGA
>SXSP01000209.1 GCA_005792225.1 Bdellovibrionales bacterium
CGCGAGTTCGCGAAGTGAAGCGCCGAGGGCCTCGGCATCAAAAGGCCGAGGCGAGAGGGACTCTAATTTGTCTTTCGCTTTACTCACGTTCATCTTAGTCTTTTTTGTTTTCCGATGCCGGTGCGCGCTCGCGTTCGGCTTCTTCTTGTCTGACGTCTTTTACATTTCCGCGAAGCAAGAACGATTTCTGGAGCGCCTTGAGGGTCACGACCGTTTCGTCGAGCGCCTCCATCGCGCGCTTGCTCGCACGCGGAACTTCCGGCCCTAGTTCTTGCAAAAGCGGCAGAGTCTTTTGCAACTCATCGGTCAGAACGGCGACGTTCTTCGCGATCTTCTTCATGTCCTGAGCAAGCTCGGGTGAGTCCTTCATCATGGCGGGCATGAGCTTGGTGATCTCGGTGGTCATGGCGTCGAGATTGCTCGCAAGACGCGCGATTCTCTTATCTTTGTTTACGTCGCGCACGATGACGACGGCTTCTTTGGTGAGGGCGTTCGCGTTTTTTACGAGCGGCGAGAGTTCATCGACCATACGAACGAGCGCGCGCGAGCGTTCGGGATCGGTAATCGCTTCGGCAACGTGCTTGAGGTTTTCGGTCATCTTGCCAATGGTTTCGAGGTACGGCCCGAGCGACTTTCCGCTGACGAGATCCATAACGTCCATCGTGGCTTCGGAGCGAATGTTCGCACCGGCCGCGAGTTTGACCGACGCATCTGAGCCGACGGTCACGTCGAGGACTTTTTCACCAATGACGAACGGACGAAGCGCCCGAATGACGCTATCTTCGCGGACGCGGTCATGAAATTTTTGGGCGATTTCGAGTTTAACGAAAATCTCGTTGTTCTCACGAAGTTCAACTTGGGTGACCGCACCTGCGCGAAGACCCGCCATCTGCACGATGGTTCCTTCGCGAATGCCTTCGGCGTTCTTCAGGCTCGTGGCGAACTTCACCTTCGGCTCAAACCAACCTTTGCTGACGGCAACCACGACCATCGAAGCGAGTGAGCCGACGACGGCGGTCAGGACGAAGAGACCGGCAACGCGCTCGTATTGGTTGAACTTAATCTTCATGGCCTACGCTGCTCTTTCCGCTTCACGCAAGTGAAGCTTTTCTTTCTCGATCCAAAGTGTCTTGCATCCCATTCGCGTCGCCCACGACTCCTCACGGCTCGTGAGAAAGACGTGTTTGAGTTCACCCGTCTCTTTCTTGTTGCGAATGAGTTCGATCAATTTGCCGGAACCGTCAGGTCCGATTCCGGTGACCGGATCGTCCATCACAATCATTTCGGGTTTCGTCAAAAACGAACGGAGAACGCAAACAAGTTTACGAAGCCCACCTGAGACTTCCGCCGGCCGCTGTTCGAGTTGGCCGTCAAATTTGAATCTCGCCGCGAGTTCCTGGATTTCGGCTTCGGCTTCTTGGACGGTGGATATCTTATGATACACCAGCGGGAGCGCCAGATTGTCGAGGAGCGTGCGATTGGCGAAAAGGCCGCCGTAATCGAACGTGTAGCCGATTTTTCGACGAAACGGCAAAAACTCCTCGAAACTCATGTCGGTCGTGTCGACGCCGTTAATGAGGTAGCTTCCGCCTTGAGGCTGTACAAGAACGGCAAGAAGTTTCAGGAACGTGCTCTGCCCGCTCCCGTTGGGTCCATTGACGAAAATGCAGGAATTCATCGGAACGTCGACGGTGAGATCCGTGAAGATGGGTTTCGTGCGATCGTAAGCGAACTTCGCGTGCGAGAACGAAAGAGTTTCGATCGATGTGAGGCCCTCGTGTCCCTTCATGTGTTTCATCAGATCAACCCCAGTTTGATGAGTTGATTGAGATAGAAGAGAGTCGTCACGATCAAGTTGAACGTGACCACGTAGATCACGGAATTCACGACCGCCTTGGTCGTCACCTGCGGAACTTCGTGCGAGCTCTGCTTAACCAGCATGCCCTGATAGCACGAGACGACGAAGATGATGATTCCGCTGAACCCGTTTTTTAAGAGAAATAATCCCCAATCCTCGATCGTGATCGCATTCGCCAGAGAGTCGGCGAAAAACGAAAACGGCATGTCGTTGATCACGCGCGTGACGATGAATCCCCCCAGGAGCGCCACGGCGTTGAAGTAGAAAGCGAGGCAGACGACACTCACGACTCCGCCGACGAGACGGGGGAAGACGATATAGGAGAGCGGATTGATACCCATGACTTCAAGAGCTTCGATCTCGCGATTCGCCCGCATATTGCCGATTTCACTCGCGACGGCGGTTCCCGATCGCGCGATCACGATCAGCGCGGTTACCAGCGGCCCCACTTCGCGAATGATGATCATGACGAGAAGATTTCCCAACATGGATTGACCACCGACGAGCGAGAGCTGAGTGGCACTCTGAAGTACGATGATGCTGCCCGCGGCGAGAGCGAGAACCGACACGAGTGGAAGAGCTTGCCAACCCGTGAAATAAATTTGCGCGCTCACCACTCCGAAAATCGTGCGAAGGCCTTGAGCTTGGTCGAAGACGGCCGCGCGGATGCAAAGATAAACCATCTGGCAAACTTCGAGCGTGTATCGAACGATCGAAATCACCTTCGCGCCGAGGTTGTCGACGAACGCTAAGAAATGACCTTGCGTGGAAGTAGATGGATGTCCCGCCATATAAGGTGGTATCGGCAGAGAGCAGCGAAAACTCTCGGGCGACTTCGGTCTAGTAGGCCCAGAGGGAATAGAACAGCGACTTCGCCGCTTCAATTCCCAACTCAAGCCGACTCTGATCGATGGCGCCTGAAGACACCGCGCGCGGAATCAGAGGGAAACCATCGGGGAACTCGGCCATGAAGGTGCCCATCGCGCGTCTCATATGCGTACGCGAAGTGATGAGCACGACATCGCGACAGCGCAGAGCCTCGACCAAGGGCAAGGTCTGTTGAGCGTTACCGTAAGTGGTCAAACTTCGGCGTTCAAGAATCACGTCTTGTTCAGGAATATTGCCGTAATACACCCAGATCGGGAAGATACTCTTGAAGTCAGCCTGCGGGTTCACGCCCGAAATAATGAGCTTTTGAACCGCGCGCCTGGAGAGAAGGTCGATGCCTTCGCGGATGCGGTTGGTTCCACCGGTGAGGACCACCGCGCAATCTGCCGAGACGTCTTCGGTCCAACTGTTAGGCGTCTGCGCCCGCACGAGGCGCACTTCGCGCATGAACGCCCACGTGAGAAGAATCACGGTGAGCGTCGTTGCCATGAGCGCGAGTTGAACGCCTCGCGTGCGCAGTCTTGCGAGCATCCCGCTTAGTTTAGCAGAGCCGTGACCTCGATTTCCACTTTCACGCCGCGGGGCAGACCCGCGACTGCGACCGTTGATCGAGCCGGAGCTTCGTTTTGAAAGCGCTTGCCGTAAACTTCGTTGACGGCGGGAAAGTCAGCCATGTCAGTAAGAAAGATCGTTGTCTTCACGATGTTCTCGAACTTGAGACCTGCCTCGGTGAGGACCGCCTCGATGTTTTTCATGACGAGTTCGGTTTGTTCCGCGACACTCCCCGTGTTGATTTGCCCGGTTGCCGGGTCCAGCGGAATCTGGCCGGAGCAGAACATAAATCCCCCCGCCTGAACGGCCTGCGAATAGGGACCGATGGGAGCCGGGGCTTTCTTAGTCTCGATGATCTTCTTTTTCATACTTCACCTTTCATGATCGAGCCCTAATTTGGCTCACAGGTTAAGGGTGAAGCAACGATTTAGCGCGGAAGCGGCTTTCCGTCGACGCTGTCAGCCGGCAAAAACGTGACTTCGAATCGCGTTCCCGCGGGCTGCTTGGACCACTGAATACCGTCTCCGAGGACGAGAGCGTTGCGACTCGGCTCGTAGACCCAACCGTAAATAGGATCGTTCGGAATTTTCTGTGTCCCCCACGTGACGGCGATCGTCGATGCGACCGGGAGTTTTGTCAGGAGAACGATTTTTCCGATGCGCTGAAGAAGAAGTTTTCCGAGATCGGCGAGTTTTTGGCCATAGTTGGGATCACACAACCCGAACTGCGTGCCACCAGAAAGTCGTATGAAGTCTTCGATTCGATAAGGGCGCTCTTCGCCGGAGCGGTAGCAGTTCCAGTCATGAGTTGGAATCAAAACCGCGTTAGTGAGAACTTTATCGGTGTGTCCACCTTTCAGGCCTACGAGAAAATCGTACGTTTCCGAGGGCGTCATCGAGGATTGGTCCTCGGCATCGGTGATGAATATCGTCATCAGGTGAGCCTCGGGCCGGTAGAAGCCGGCATTGTGACCGCTCCGGAGCGGTTCGGAGAGTGCGGTCTTGAGCGGAGAGAAGAATTCTTCGCTGCCGCTTCCGCTGATGCCGACGATGAGATTCTCACGAAGTGTGCTGATCAGATCCGGCGTTTGGCGGGTCACCACGCGAGTTCTTCCCGTCAGTTTGCCGTCGCCCGGGTACTTTGTCCCCCAACCGCCATCTCGCATGGTCGATGTCACGACGCCGATGTGGAAGTCGAGCAATGTGTCTTTTTGAATCTCGTCAATGAAGAGTCCGATGTTCGCCGCGAGGTTGGACTGC
>SXSP01000210.1 GCA_005792225.1 Bdellovibrionales bacterium
ATTTGAACATCAACGAGCTCCGCCGCGATTTCGATAGGTTCGTTCAATCTGAACTCAACAAACGTACGCTTTGGACGAAGGACACTCCCGTCGACGAAACAGAGCTCTGGGCGGTTTGGGGACACGTTTACGTTGGAAGAATCTCAATCCGCCACAAACTCAACGCCGATCTTCAAGTTCTGGGAGGCCATATCGGCTACGACACCCGGCCCACATACCGGGGTCGCGGAATCGCTAGCGCGATGTTAACGCAAGCTCTACCGATCGCGAGAGAACTCGGTATCAAAGAAGTGCTTCTCACGTGCAATGACACCAATCTCCCTTCAATCAAGGTCATCGAAAAAAACGGCGGCGTCCTTCGCGAGACAAAACCTCAGTTCGAAGGCGGCCCGCTGAAGCGCTACTACTGGATCCAACTTTGACCGAACTGGTCCCGGAACCAGTGAACGAGCGCTCTGCATTCCGCTCCAACAGATCGGCTACCGATCAAGTGTGCGCGAGAAACGTGCGCAGCGGCAAAACGTGCCAGTGGCACGTTTTGATGCGCGCATAGAGCGGAGCGCACATAGGTCGAAGACCGTAGGGCGCGAAGTGATAAGTCCATTCGACCGTGCAAAGCCACCGGAGATCCAAGAGGCAGCGCCTCTTGGCATTCGCGACTGAACGTTAGTGAAGGAGGAAAGTGGAGGCCAGCGGCCGGAACGACAGAAGAAATGGTGCGCGAGAATGGACTTGAACCATCATGCCCGTTAAGGCGCCAGCCCCTCAAGCTGGTGCGTCTACCAATTTCGCCACTCGCGCACAGATGTAGACTCGATCTAATAACCGTGAGGAAGAACCGTTATTCACCAAAGGTCTGGGTGATGTCAATCGTGGGAAACAAGCAGCTTTAAAAATTCCTCGACCCAGATCCAGAACGGCGCGCCAAACTGCCGCAAAATTCATCACAGGACGAACATAAGCGGGCCTGAATTTGTGATCCAAAATTCACTTTGGTTGCACCTCACGACAACAGATTAACCGGACGAAC
Organism: Bdellovibrionales bacterium; assembly: GCA_005792225.1. Taxonomy (GTDB): domain Bacteria; phylum Bdellovibrionota; class Bdellovibrionia; order Bdellovibrionales; family JAMPXM01; genus SXSP01. The sequence continues at coordinate 1,031 of SXSP01000210.1, forward strand.
TCACCCGAAGTGTCGTACTTTACAGAGATGGACGGTTCACTGACGAACCGGTTCCTCTCTGGTCGACAGCGGGAGGAGCAAAATGGCGCTCAAGGATTTAGAGCAACTCACCGGGGAACTCCAGAAACTCGCCCAGCTCTTGCGGCAAGAAACCCGGCCTCAGGCCCGATGGGTCATCCTCAAGCGGGTCCATGAAATCATGTCTTTGATCGAGAGGGGTTAATCCGATGATCGATTCTTTAGTGTTCTTCGTCCTCGTCGCAGCCTACATCCTCGTCGGTTTCGCGGTCCTGAGCGAGCAGCTCGGCAGCGCGCAGTCGAATAAGAAATTGGTTCCTGTCAGAATCCGTTCGCGGCACTCAAAAGAGTGACCGAGGGAACGGCTTTCTCCTTGTTGGTGTGAGTGTCCGTATAGGTCCTCGAAAGCGAGTTTCTCCTCTCGACTTTCGGGGTTAGTTGGTGGCCGGGTGGCGTTCGTAAGAGCGTCCACCCGGTTTTTTTATTGGCCGGTATTTTTATAGCCTCAAACCACGCGCATTGCCGCACGGGCGAAGACCTGCTAGTCCCATCCCGTGAATCTCAATGATCTTGATTTCGAATATCCCGAGCACCTGGTCGCGACCGAGCGGCGGGCTGAGAGCCGCATTTTGCTCGTCGATCCTTCTGGGCCGCGTGAGCTCTCGGGCCGCGCTGAGCTGCTTGAATTCTTCCGTGCCGGCGACGTCCTCGTTTTAAACGAAACGCGTGTTCTCAAGCGGCGGATTTTTTCCGAGAGTGGTCTCGAGATCCTGTTTTTAAAGTCAGTCTCCGGCACTCGTTGGGAGGTTCTCTGTCCCTCGAGCCGATGGAAGGCCGGAACCAAACAGCATCTTCCGGAAGAGGTCGAACTCGAAATCATCGAGCGGGGCCGAATCCAGATCGTTGAGGCAAGCCGGCCGTTAGACGAAGCATACTTCGAACGAAACGGCGATCTTCCGCTTCCTCCATACATTCAGAAAGCCCGCGGGGAGCGAAGGAATCGAGAGGGTGATGTCGCGAATTATCAAACCGCCTGGGCGAAGAAGGACGGAAGCTTGGCGGCTCCGACGGCGAGTCTTCATTTTACCGACGAAGACCTTCATGCCTTGGCGAACCGAGGGGTGAAGATCGCGCGCATCACACTTCATGTTGGGCTCGGAACATTTCTTCCGATCACGAGCGACAACTTGGATGAACACCAAATGCACGCCGAAGAAGTTGAAATTTCGAAAGCCGCGTGGGATCTGATTGTTTCGGCACGCGAGGGGAAGCATAACGTTTGGGCACTCGGCACGACGGTCATTCGGAGTCTGGAGTCGGCAGCTCAAGGTCTTCTGAATGAGACTCCTGAACACTTCCGGGGCCAGACGAAGCTCTTCATTCGTCCCGGGTATGAATTCAAAGTTGTCGATCGCGTCCTCACGAACTTCCACCAGCCTCGCTCGACATTGCTCGCACTCGTGGCGGCGTTCGCGGGACTTGAAAACGTGAAGGCCGCGTATCGCTGGGCCATCGACAGAAATTTCCGCCTCTTCAGTTACGGAGACCTAACAGTATGGATCAAATGACGGCCACGGCCGAAGCAACGATAGCGCCGGCCACAGTCTACAAGCACGAGACGAATGAACACTTCAAGCTCGTAGCCCAAGAAGGTGAGGCGCGCTCGGCAACTCTGCATACAGCGCACGGGACGATCGAAACTCCCGTCTTCATGGCGGTCGGGACGCGAGCAACCGTTAAGGCGATGACGCCCGAGGAACTGAAGGGTTCAGGTTGCCAGGTTGTTCTCGGGAATACCTATCATTTGCATCTTCGTCCCGGTGAAAAGACGGTCGCTAAACTCGGCGGTCTCCACAAGTTCATGAATTGGCACGGGCCCATCCTCACCGATAGCGGTGGGTTTCAGGTTTTCTCGCTCTCCCAGCTTCGCAAGATGAGCGAGAAGGGTGTTGAGTTCCGAAGCCACCTCGATGGAACCAAATCCTTCATCAGTCCCGAGAAGAGCATGGAGATTCAGATGGATCTCGGTGCCGACATCATCATGGCGTTCGACGAGTGTCTGCCTTATCCCGCCACTCGCGAACAAACGATCACGAGCATGGATCTCACGTATCGTTGGCTCAAACGTTCGAAAGAGGCGATGACCCGCAAGGCGAGCATGCTCTTCGGAATCGTTCAGGGGGGACTCGAAGTCGACCTCCGCCTGAAAAGCTTGGAGCAGATCACGAGCGTGGATCTTCCGGGCTACGCCCTCGGCGGGTTGAGCGTCGGTGAGCCGATCGAACTCATGCATGAACTCGTGCGCGCGGTCGCCCCGCATCTTCCGAAAAATAAGCCTCGTTACCTCATGGGAGTTGGAACTCCGCTGGATCTCATCCTCTCCGTGGACTCAGGTATCGACATGTTTGACTGCGTGATGCCGACCCGGGTGGCTCGAAACGGAACCCTGTTTACTTGGCAGGGTCGGGTCTCGATCAAGCGGACCGAGTACAAAGAAGATCCATCGCCGCTCGATCCCGAGTGTGATTGCTATACGTGCCAAAATTATTCGAAGGCCTATCTCCGTCACCTTTTCTTGAGTAACGAGATCTTGAGCGCGCGTCTGAACACGATTCACAACCTGCATTTTTACTTCACGTTGATGAACCGCTCGCGCGAAGCGATTCGCGAAGGTCGCTGGGCCCAGTTCCGTGACTTCTGCTTGACGCGTTTTGTTAGCCCGGCGAAGTAAGTCACCCGAAGTCAGTGTCAACGGCTGAACGTTGCTTCAGCCGTTGCATATCGTCGTAAAACATGGAAAGTTTTCACCTTCGACGTCTTTTTGTTCTTCGAAGGAGAGATCCTATGTCGCCGTTTCGCGGACTTTTGAACTCACGCGTCCTCATGACTTTGTCTTCCGTCCTCTTCGCTTCGGTTGAAGCCATGGCCCAGGCGCCCGCTGGCGGGCCCGCGCCGTCACCGTTCGTGCAAATGGTGCCCCTCGTGGTCGTGATCGGGATCATGTACTTCCTGGTTCTCCGGCCCCAAATGAAAAAACAAAAGCAACACCAAGAGTTCGTCACGCAGCTCAAGCGCGGCGAGGAAGTGCTCACCACGGGCGGCATCCTCGGTCGCATCGAAGGTTTGACCGACATGTACGTAACTCTTGAAGTCGCCCCCGGCGTGCGGATCCGCGTGGTTCGCAGCCAGATCGCATCTTTGGTTCCCAACGTGACATCAGGCGCTGAGGTAAAAGCATGATCGAGAGTCTTCGAGTTCGCTGGGCGATTATCGCCGTCGTATTTTTAGGAGCCCTGGTTTGGACGCTCCCAAATTTCATTAATACCGAGAAGATGTGGTGGCCGACAAAGAGCCGCATGGTTCTCGGTCTCGACATTCAAGGCGGATCGCACTTGGTCCTCCGCGTGGATGTCGACTCGGCCATCAAGCAGGACACGGCCCGCACGGCCGAAGCTCTGAAAAACGAAATGGCGGAAGAAAAAACGCCCGTAAAAGCCGTGAACGTCACGAATCCGCTCAATGGTTCGATGGCGATCGAGCTCAACAAGGCCGAAGACGCGGCCGCCGTGAGGACATACCTCGACAAGTTTTACAGCGGTGTCATCCAGATCACGAATGAGACTCCGCAAACGATGTCGATTCAGTTCACTGAGCTGCACATTCGCGATTTCAGAAGTAAGCTTCTCGATCAGGCGATCGCGACGATTCGGAACCGGAGTGAAGAATTCGGCGTTGCCGAGCCGAGCATCACAGCACAAGGAACGGATCGCATCCTCGTTCAGCTTCCCGGTATCAAGGATGCATCCACGGCGAAAGATTTGATTAACCGTACAGCTCGACTCGATTTCATGATCGTCGACAATTCGGTCTCCGAGCAGTCGCTCGTCGCGATGATCGACGAGGCGGAAAAGGCGGGGAACTTCAAATTCGCCGATATGAAGTACTCGCAATACGTCGACAAATTGAATGAAGCTTTGAAGGCGAAATTGCCTCCTAACTCCGTTGTCTATTTCGAGAAGCCTGAGAATGCAGCGTCGATGGAAGTTGCCCGTCGACCCTATGTCTTAAAGACCAACCAAATCGTTATGGGTGATCGTCTTACGAACGCTCAGGTCGGAATCGGTGAGTTCGGAAAACCGGTCGTTCATTTCACGTTTGATGCAATCGGCGCGCGCCAATTCGGCGACCTCACGACGAAACATTCGCGCGAGCAGATGGCCATCGTTCTCGACAAAATCGTGAAGTCAGCACCTTCGATCAACGAACCGATCACGGGCGGCCGCGGTCAGATCACCTTGGGTGGCGGTCGCGATCACAACCAGAGTCTCGCGGAAGCGAAGGTCATCTCGACGGCACTCCGCGCGGGCGCTTTGCCCGCGACTCTCGAGCAACTCGAAGAGAGAACCGTCGGTCCGAGCCTCGGCGCCGATGCGATTCAGAAAGGTCAATTGGGGGCGGCGGTGGCGGCTCTCTTGGTCTTCGGATTCATGGCTCTCTACTACAAAGGCTTCGGAATCATCGCGGATCTTGCGCTGGCGTTTAACCTTTTGATCACGGTCGCGATCTTGAGCTCGCTCGGTGCGACCCTGACGCTTCCGGGTGTCGCGGGACTTGCGCTGACCCTCGGGATCTCGGTCGACGCGAGCGTCATCATCTTCGAGAGGATCAAAGAAGAAATGCGCCACGGGAAGTCCCTCTGGGGTGCGATCCGTGAAGGCTACGACCGCGCTTTCTCATCGATCTTCGATTCGAACGTTACGTCGATCGCGGTCTGCGTGGTTCTCTATTACTACGGAACTGGCCCGGTCCGCGGCTTCGCGGTGACGCTCCTTACAGGACTTGTCATCACGACGTTCACGGCCGTCTTCTTCACTCGCGCGGTGATCGATTTGTTGGTCGGCCGTTGGAAATGGAAATTGCCGGTTTAATCGGCTTCAGGAAAACAAGGAAACACAAATGGCAAATCCATCAGCAACTCCTGCAGCAAAAACTACCGACCACGGCGGTAAGTACGATTTCGTTCGTTGGGCTCCGCTCTTTGGCGGTATCTCGCTCGTCTTGACGATTCTCTCGATCGTCCTCGTCTTCACGCGCGGCCTCAATTACGGAATCGATTTCTCGGGCGGAACGGAAATCCAGGTCCGCTTTGACAAGCCGGTCGATGCGTCCCAGCTTCGCGAGGCGATTCTCGCGACGGGCGCGAAAGAGCCCTCCATCCAATCCTTCGGCGGAACGAACGAGTTTTTGATTCGTCTGGAGTCTCC
>SXSP01000211.1 GCA_005792225.1 Bdellovibrionales bacterium
GCTTGCAACCTGGCTCAAACAACTTGAGACGGTCAACGGCATCACTGATTTTGTTTACGGAGGAAGACGTGGGTCAGTCGCAACAAAATTTCCGGGTCCTCGTAGTTGATGACTTCGAGATGGGCCGCCAAATCCTGAAAGCCGCGCTCGGTGAACTCGGCTTCAACAATATTTCGGAAGCCGAAGACGGCAAGATCGCGGTCGACGTTCTTAACACGGCCACCGCGGAGAAGGCGCCTTTTTCGCTCATCTTCTGTGATTGGAACATGCCCGAGCTGAACGGCTTGCAAGTCTTGCAGATCGTTCGCGCTGACGAGGTCTACTCGAAAACTCCGTTCGTCATGGTCACCGCCGAATCGGATCAAGAGAGCATCGTGATGGCGCTCTCTTCGGGCGCGACCGACTACATCGTAAAGCCGATCACCCATGACGTTTTAAAAACAAAAATCGACCGCATCGCCGCGAAAATGGCGAAGCGCTCGGCTTGAGCTCCACTTTCTCGGTAGTGAAGGGATAATCAGATGTCTGATAATCAACCTAAAGTCGTTCTCGAGCTCAACGATAAGATGGTCCAAGAGATCACCTACGGTGTGCACCGTACTCTCTCGAGCGTATTCGGTTTGAAGCCCACGGTTGGTAAGCACTACGTCGCGACAGATTACGCCTCTCAAGGCGATATCTCGGGATTCGTTTCGCTGACCCAAGAACGCGTCGAAGGCGCGCTGATCGTGAGCTTTCCGCAAGCGACGATCTTCGGAATTCTCAGCAAGCTCTACAAACGAGAGTTCACCGAAATCGACAAGTCGACCCGCCAAGGTGTGGGCGAAGTCACGAATATGATCTTCGGTGTCTTCAAGACGAATCTCGTCAACTACGGCTTTTCATTCAAAATGGTCATCCCCAGCGTCGTGATCGGAGAAGCGCATAAAGTCTCCATCTATATGCCGGGTCAGACCCTCGTCATTCCGTTCGATACCGAAGTCGGTTCATTCAACGTGATGCTGCTTCTTTATCCCGAGGAAATGGTTAAGTTTAACGTCGCCTAACAGGAGCTGAGATGAAAACGGTTCAAGCTCACCTGAAGCCGAAGTCCAATGCCGATCAAGAGCTGAAGAAGGTCGCCGAGATCAATCCTCAGCTCGTCCTCGTTTTCGGCGCCCACGAAGCCTTTGCAAAAGGTGGAGTCGCGAACGAAATCACGAAGTACTTCGGCAGCTCTCTCGTCATCGGTTGCTCCACCGCTGGAGAAATCGCAAACGGCGGAGTCTATGACAACTCCGTGGTCGTCACGGGGACTCGTTTTGAAAATCCGCAGTTCCGTCCCGCATGGTGCGAGATCAAAACGATGGCCGAAACTGAAGAAGCCGGTCGTGCCTTCGCGATGAAACTCGAAAAAAAGGATCTCAAAGCCATTTTCCTCCTGGGTCGCGGTCTTGAAATTAACGGAAGCGCTTTGATTCAGGGCGTGCGCGACATCGTCGGTCCTGATGTCGTGATCACCGGCGGTCTCGCAGGTGACGGTGGAAGATTTCAGCAGACATTCACCCTCCTCAACGGCGAGATCTCCGACAGTCGTATCGTGGGCTTCGGCATCTACGGAGATTCCGTATCAATCTCGTACGGCTCGCTCGGCGGTTGGGAGCCGTTCGGTCCCATTCGCCGCGTGACACGATCCAAACAAAACGTTCTCTACGAGCTCGACGGCAAACCCGCGCTGGAGATCTACAAAAAATATTTAGGAGACAAGGCGAAGGAACTTCCCTCCTCCGGCCTCCTTTTCCCGTTCGCGCTCTTAAAAGATAACCAAGATAACTCCGGCATCATCCGCACGATTCTTGCCGTCGACGAAAAAGAACAATCGGTCACGTTCGCCGGAGACATCCCGATGAACGGTCTCGTGCGCCTCATGCACGCCAACAACGACGGAATCATCGGCGGAGCCAAGGGCGCGGCGGAACTCGCCGCTCAATCCGCCCCGGCCGCTGATAAGAACGCCCTCGGAATCCTCATCAGCTGCGTGGGACGCAAACTCGTCCTCGGAGCCGACGTGGACGAAGAACTCGATGCCGTCAAAAACGTCTTCGGCAATGGAACCGTGACCGGCTTCTACTCCTACGGAGAGATCTGTCCTCAATCTGGTTTTTCTGAATGCAAGCTCCACAACCAGACCATGACGATCACTTACCTCACGGAGAAGAAAGCGGCATGAGATCTAAACGCCTGAGCCGACAACTGAAGAAAGCCTTCGGGGACGAGTCCATCGAGACGAGTCTCCCCGAGCTTCTTTCTCAGCTCACGGCGCAGGTCCAAGATTCCGCGGCCCGCGAGAAACTTACCCAATTCGCCGAGCACTTCCCGGAATTTCTCGATAGCGTGCAGGAAGCCTACGACCAAGGCGAAGAAAAATTAGGCCTCGCCCAACGCAGCGTCGAAATCAGCAACGCCGAACTCACCGAGGTCAACCAGAACCTATTTAGCTTGAACAAAACATTCGATGCGATGGTGAACAGTCTGGGACAGGGTTTTTTCATCTTTGGCTCCGACGGCATCTGCCTTCCCGTGTATACCAAGGCTTGCGTCACCCTCCTCGAAACCGAGCCACCCGGAAAGTTCGCCGGCGACGTCCTCGGCGTACCTTCCGAGAAAATGGATTACTTCCGCCGCTGGACCGATCTCCTCTTTAAAGAAGTCGTCGAGTTCAGCGAAATCGCCATCGCCGGCCCGACGACCTTTAAGCACTCTAAAGGCCTCGAGGTCGCCATCGAATACAAACCGGTTCGCGATTTCGACGGAAAAGTCGAACTCGTCGTCGCCATCGTCACCGATCGTACGAACGAAGTCCGCGCCAAACGCGAAGCCGACGAGATGCACGCCTTCGCCGTTCTCGGCTCCAACGTTATCAAAGACAGCGAACGCTTCCGCCGCTTTGTCGAGGTCTCACGCAATCTCCTCTCGGAGACGTCGGCCCTGCTTGAAACCAATTCTCTCCAAGAACACCAATTACAAATCATCAAACGCAACCTCCACACGCTGAAAGGCATCGTCGGAAGTTACGGCCTCAACCGCGTCAAAGAAGCCGCCCACGATCTCGAAAGCCGCATCAGCAAAGAAGTCGACCGTCGCCTCATCCACGGAGACTTGCGGAGGGCCGTGCCCGAACTTCGAAACTGCTTCGAGTCCCTGCTCCAACAGCATTCCGAAGTCATTGGCGACGCCCTGAAATCAAAAGACCCGATCCGCGAAGTTCCGCTCCCAATTCTCAAC
>SXSP01000212.1 GCA_005792225.1 Bdellovibrionales bacterium
GTGAGTCCGAGCACGACAGAATAATAGAGTGGGGTTTTTGACCGGCGACCAAGCGTGAACGATCCGCCGGTGAGCGTCCGTCCGCGCGGAAGTTCTTTTTTACGAAACGGGTGTTACCGTTCGTGAGCCACTTCAAAGCTTGTTCGGCGGCAACACCTTTCGGTTGGGAAGCGGGGGACGCCGCCGCCACTGGTGTCGCTTCCGCGACCGGAGTTGCCGCGGCGGCCGGGGCGCGTTCGGCAGGAGCGTGCTCGACTGGAGTGTTAAGTTCTTTAACTCCCGGAGCTGGTTCCGCGGTGACCTCGGGTTTCGCGGGAACGATTCCGTTTTCAACGAGCTTTCCGTTCTCGTCGACGATCGAAATGTCTTCTTTTGGGAGGGTCGAATGCGTGTCTGGCGCGCGAACGATTTTTTTAAAGCTTTCACCCACGTGAGGAGCGGCCGCGGCATGGGCGAAGACACCCGAATGTAAGGCGAGAATGATGGCCATTGCGGCGAGCGCGAGACGAGATCTGAAAGTCATTGCGAGTGTCCTCCAAGTTTTATTTTCCGGGAGGATGGGCGGCGTCACAAGGCCTGCGCCTCAGATCTAGCGCTTGATCTTGAACACGCGGGCCGCATTATCGTGAAAGACGGCGGGCCAATCCGCCTTCGGAATCGCTCGTTTATAAACTTCGAGGTACGGCTTGATACCGACGAGCGGCCAGTCGGTCCCGAACATGATTTTGGTCGGATCATCGACGTAGCTAAAGATCCAAGAGATCGGCTGGACCACGTGTCGATCGATCACCTCGGGCGAGTACTTCGTGAGATCACCGATCAGAAACGCAGAGCACTCCAAATAGACATTGGGATTCTTAAACGCGACTTCCGCAGCCGACGCATGCCATGGGTTTCCGCAATGAGCGATGACGAACCGGACTTTCGGAAAATCGACCGCGACCTCGTCGACCGTGAGCGGGTCGGTAAACTTCAGCTTTGCCTTGGTCGAGTAGGGATCGCCCGTGTGGAAGACCACGGGCACGTCGTATTTTTCAGCGAGGCGGTAGAGGGGGCGGTATTCGTTGTCGTACGCCCATCGATGGACGTAGCCTAAATAAATTTTGATGCAACCGTACCGACCGGATTTAAGACCGACCTCGACCTTGGATGGTGTGACCTGAGCCCCCACCCCAAAGCAGTGGATGACCCCTTCGCTTTTAAGCGAATCGTCGATGGAGCCTCCGCCTTGAGGAGAATGGGAGACCGCACCGACAACTCCCGCCTCCTTGAGCTCTCGAACGAACTGTTCGCGAGTTTGGAGAATACCGCTGGTCTCTTCTTGCTTACCACTGAAGTCCGCGTGCGTGTGCACGTCGATCACCCGCAGTGGCGACTCATTCTCCTGCTTCGACGTCAGGGAAGCACAAGCCCCGCACAGAACGGCGCTTACGAGATAGAGAAGAACAACGACGAAGGGGCGTTTCATTTGCATTCGAAGCCGTACACACCGCCGGCGATCGTGGCTACGGCGGCAATGCGTTCGCCCTTCGCGTTTTTAACTTCGACGTAAGTTCCGAATGGAGTTGTCGTCTCGGCGCAATGAGTTTCGCCGTTCAGGACGAGGCAGTTTGGTGTCTTGATTCCGGACTCGAGGACGAGTTGCTTGAGAGTTAAACCTTCTGTGTTGACGCTGAGTTTGCTGAGAGCCGTGAAAACCCAGTTCGTAGCCAGCAAGTTGGAGAGGCTGGGGGTGTAGGGCGAAACGAGCTTGATCGCGGCGGGATCGACTTGGGATTTTTTTGCAATCTCGGTGACGTCGGCTTTTTCGCCGTTCGCGTGAGAGTACCAGCCTTCGAGCTTTGCCGTTGTCGGGCCGAGGATCAGGGTCATATCTGCGGGGAAGTTGTTTTCAGCAGGGGGATAGATTTGGTGAAACTCGGTGCCGTGGCAGACGGTTTCATCGGCGCGCTTGGTTGCGCTCCGGCTGATGACAGAGATCATTGAAATCATCGAGATGAAGAGCAGGATCGAAAAGGACTTTTTCATGTCAGCCTCCTGTTTGATTCACTCGCCAAATTTTATTGGCGTCCCCGTTACCGTATTGGACGTACATGGAGGTGTCTAGACGTTGCTCGTCGAACTGATGAGCCGGCAGAGTGAAAATGAGTTGATGCCAGCTCCTCGGTGAGGAATATCGACTCAAGCGAAACTTTTGATTCTTCATCACAAGTATGGGGAGCTGAGCTCTAGGGGGAAATGGCGTTTGAGATGAAATCGTGATTTCAACGGCGGGCCCACCATTGAGGAACTGCGAATTTTGGAGGCGCCTGATTTCGACGACCTTCGCCGAGTAAACCTCAATTGGCGCAGCAGATTTTCTAGCACCAAACGAAGAGTTGAGCGGATTTACGAGTGCAGGAAACCGCTCGGGAGCGTAACCGGTAAAGTGAACGTTCGCCAGGTAAATGGCTCCCTTGGGACTGCCATCAAAAATAAATCGTACGCCGCGCGCGCCAGCTTCAGCCGAAATATTGAAGTCACGAATGGGAATCCGAATGGTTTGATAAAGCGTTTCGTTGTTTGCGGGGCCTAGGACCGATGCGTACCTTTCCACCGGAACTGCAATGGAAAGAGAGTCGTTCGCATCGACCAGCGCTACGCTGAAGTTCGTGGGATTTTTTGATCCCGTCAGCGAGTCCTGGCGCGCGACGCGAAAGTCGAGCGTTTCGAGATCACCGACGACATAGGCGACTCCCTTGGCCGCCCAGTTGGTTTGAAAGTACCGTGGAGTTTGGCGGGTGGTTTCATCCCAGTTTATCTTCGCGCGATTCGGGGTCGACTTTTCGTGGCTCACCTTAACGCCGCTTGAGAGGTTTGCTTGCCCGCGTGAACTCGTTCCGGTGGGCTGATCAAAGAAGTCGACGTGAAAGAGTGTCTTTCGATCAAACGTTGGGATGAAGTCACGATCGATCCTGGTTTCGCGAGTGGCAAAGGGTGGCAAAGTGAAAACCGGGTCGAAGACCGCCCGCAAATTTGCGGCCGGCGATCTCCCCACGTTCGCGAGAAAAAAAGAACTCATGCTCGAGACCGCGACATTCTGTTGTGGTTGCGAAGTCGGGCCCTTCCCGTAGATGGGGGAGTGACCCACGCATTCGGTCGAATCATTCTCGTGCCACTCGGAATTAAAGTAATTGTGATTCGCTCCCCAAACCATGTAGAGCGACTTGGGAGTTGGCTTAAGCTCGGTGCGTTTTAATAAAAGGCGCTCAAAGGGCATGCGGCCAATCATGTCGTACACGTCGCCGTCGCACATCGGGAGAAGCTGGTTCCAAGCGATATTCTCGGGATCAAGCGTGCGATCCGTTTGGCCATCGACCGCGCCAATTTCAAAGAGCGCTTTGAAGCGAAGGTCGGGAATTCTCTTCTGCCAAACGCTCTGCTGATCGTTGTAGAGCACATAAGCCGCACGCGCACCTTCGCCGCCGCGCGAGTGCCCCATCAAGCCGACATTCTGAAAATCGACCTTGTTTAAGTAGAGGTCGGGACCACCGATGGTTTTAGGGGCTCCACCTTGAGTCGCCCATTGATGCCATTTTTCGAGGTGCCGGAGAATGAGGCGCCCACGGGCAAGATTTAATCCGAAATCACCATCCACGCCGCCGCCGCAAGTGATGCCACGGTTTGCATTGATGGAGACAACGATGAAGCCGTGACTTGCGAGATGCGATCCAACGTAATTAAAGCCCTCATGATTGGGTGTCACGGTCATGCCGGTCGGGCATTTTCCGCTTGTCGTGTAAGTGCAGTCGTCGTCCGTGCGTTCGCCGGTTGCCGACTTCTTTCCGCACGTCGAGTGATTACCGTGGAGGAAAAATAAAATCGGGCGCGGAGAAGAAAGATCCTTGGGCCAATGCACGCGCGCCCAAAGTTCCGTTTTGTCGGAGCTCAAAACCTCTTTGTCCAGAACTGCCTTAAATTTGTATTGTCCCGTCGAATGCGAATACGGCCCGGCCTTCGTTGGATCATCGACCGTGAGTTCGCCATCCGCACCCGCCGCGAGCGCGACGAGAAAAACTAACAAGAAGGCGAGAGACTCACGGATGCTTGTCATTTAGCTAAACCTTTTATGAGGAGGCGCGCCGACGCTAAATTCGTTGCCAGCGGAACGTCGTGAACGTCGCAAATTCTCAGTAAAGTCGAGATATCGGGATCGTGCGGATGCATGCCGAGCGGGTCCCTTAAAAAAATAACGCCGTGGCATTGACCGATGGCGACTTCGGAGGCGATTTGCGCGTCTCCGCCCATCGGGCCCGAGAGCATGCGCTTTACTTTGAGGCCAGCTTGCGCGACGTGCATTCCCGTCGTCGATGTTGCAATCAATTTGAACTTTTCGAGGACCGCGCAGTTGTCCTTGAGGAAGCCGACCATCTCGGCTTTTTTTCCGTCGTGGGCGATCAGCGCCAGGGTTTTTTGAATCTGAGATTTTTTGGAGCGACTTGTTTTTGCCATAGTTGGGATTGACGGTAGTCGCCACGCAGCCGCTTGGCAATATTCATCCTCGAGTCTTGTTTGGTCTTTGCTTGCACTTCGTAATTTTCATCGTGATGATGAACGTGATGACGCGCTCAGGACGTAAAGTCTCACTCACTCGGAAAGCTCTCCTCTTCTCCGCACTGTGCCTTTGCGGATTCGAAACGGCGATGGCCACGGTTCCAGTTGTGCCCGGAGCGGTATCCGCAGCGCCTAAGACAAAACCGGTTGAGGTGTTCTCGTTTCATTTCGCTCTGGAGAATGCTCAGGCCGCGAGAAACCTCATCATGGGTCAGGCGGTTCTTTTGAAGCCGGGTCCTGAGTTCATCAAGTTGATCGCGGCGTTTTCGCAACCGCTCAAAATAAAATCGATCGCGATTGAGACCTGCTCGGGTGAATTCACCGATGGCATCGACTTCATGATTCATCCCGGTCAGCGGCGCA
>SXSP01000213.1 GCA_005792225.1 Bdellovibrionales bacterium
CCGGCAAATCCACTCATCACGGTGATCACACCCTCATCAACTTAAATCGTGCGGGCGTACCGCTTCTGGAGATCGTTTCGGAACCTGATATGAGATCCGCCGCTGAGGCCGCCGAGTACGCGCGAACAATTCGAAAAATCGTGCGCTACCTCGGTGTTTGCGATGGAAACCTGGAAGAAGGTTCGCTCCGCTGCGACTGTAACGTGAGCGTTCGCAAACGGGGCGCCGAGAAATTCGGAACGAAAGTCGAAATCAAAAACATCAATTCGTTCCGGTTTATCGAAAAGGCAATCGAATACGAGATTCATCGCCAAATCGATTGCGTTGAAACCGGCGAGAAAATTTACCAAGAAACCCGTCTCTACGATCCCGATAAAAACCGGACTTTCTCAATGCGGTCGAAGGAAGAAGCTCACGACTACCGATATTTCCCCGATCCCGATCTTCTTCCCCTTTCGCTCTCGGATTCGTATGTCGAGGGAGTCAAGAAGACTCTTCCCGAACTTCCGCTCGCGCGGGCCGACCGCTTTATGAGTGCATACGCTCTTCCGGAGTATGACGCCTTCGTGCTCACTCAGGAGCGGGAGCTGGCGGATTATTTTGAGCGAGCGGCCGACGTCAGCAAGAATCCCAAAGCGGCATCCAACTGGATTATGACCGATCTCGTGCGCGAGTTAAACGATTCGCGAAAAGACGTTACGAACTCTCCCATCACCGCGGAGAACTTAGGAAAGATGATCGGCCTCATCGACTCCGGGACGATCTCAGGGAAAATCGCAAAAACAGTCTTCGCCGAAATGTGGGCTACGGGGCGAACGGCCGAAGAAATCGTAAAGGAAAAGGGCCTCACTCAAATTACGGATGCCGGAGCGATCGAAAAAATCATAGACGACATCCTCGCGGCAAATCCGAAAGAAGTTGCCGAATACCGCGGAGGAAAAGAAAAACTCTTTGGTTTCTTCGTCGGCCAGACCATGAAAGCCTCTAAGGGCCAAGCGAGCCCGGAACTCGTTAACTCTCTTTTGAAGAAGAAGCTCAAGCCATGAAGGTCGCCGCACTCGATCTCGGTACAAACACTTTTCTTCTTTTGATCGCAGAGGTGACGAACGGGGCGATTCAGAAAGTTCTCCATGACGAAGTTCAGGTTGTAAGACTCGGCCAGAGAGTGCACGAAAACAGAAGGTTTCATCCGGAAGCTCTGAAGCGCGCGGACGACTGCTTCACCTCTTTTTCGCGGACGATCCGTTCTCATGGAGTCGAGAAGATTCTCGCTTGCGCGACGAGTGCCGCGAGGGACGTCACCAATGGCGCGGATCTTATTTCGCTCGGAGATACGCATGGAATTCCGATCGAGATCATCAGTGGAGTGCGCGAGGCGGAACTCACCTTCCTCGGAACGATCGACGACGCGTCCTCAGGCCCGGTCCGCATCATTGATGTCGGCGGTGGATCAACGGAGATCATCTCCGGCGAAGGTAAAAAGCTTCTCTCACGAACAAGTGTCGATGTCGGGAGCGTTCGGCTGACCGAAATTTTTGTCAGTCGTCATCCCATACCGGAGAGTGAGCTCGACCAAATGCGCACATATTTGACTGAAAAGTTCTCCAACGCCGCAGGCCTTGCGGATTCGAGCGCGAAAGTCATCGCCGTCGCGGGAACGCCGACAACCCTCGCCACCGTCGAGCAGGGTCTCGCCTTCGAGTCTGAGCGCGTGCATGGATTTTTAATGTCTGTTGAGCGCCTGAAGTTTTGGGCGCGCCAACTCGCCGGCATGAGCGTCGAGGAGCGACAAGGATTAGCGGGCATGGAGCCTAAGCGTGCCGACGTGATCGTGGCTGGTGCGCTGACTTTGCTCTCAGCGGCTGAGACACTTGGGGCAACCACGCTGCAAGTCTCGGTTCGAGGTCTGAGGTACGGCGTCGCGAGAACATTAGGAGCTTAGAGATGAATTCAGTTCTAAAGACAAGCGTCCTTTCGCTCGGCCTTCTCCTCTCAGCGGTCCTGCCCGAAGCGCTTGCGTTCAAGCCTGGAGGTGCGCAGAACACCCCAAAGTTCGAGACGACGAAGATCAAGGTCGCGAACAAAACTATTACTGTTGAGCTCGCCGATAATGATGAGCGCAGATCGTTCGGCCTGATGTTTCGCGAGAAGCTGGCTGAAGATCAAGGAATGTTGTTTATCTTTCCCTATGAGCAACGGCTCACTTTTTGGATGAAGGATACTCTGATTCCTCTGAGCATTGGTTACTACGATAAGAATAAGAAACTCATCGACATTCAGGAAATGGTGCCCGCCGTCCTAGGAGCGCAATCACCGCGCCTCTATCCCAGCAAGGAAGACGCGATGTACGCGCTCGAGATGTCGAAGGGTTGGTTCGCGAAAAACAACGTGAAACTCGGCTCGACGTTCTCCTTCATCTCCAAGCCCTGAGGCTTGATTCTCGATGAGAGTCGCGTCCGTATACGAGGGAAAACGCACGACTTTTGTCCTCAGAATTCCGACCTAGGACGCGATGTGAAGAGAATTTTCGCCGATCGCGAAACAGCTATGATTTAATAAATGAAAACGGCCAAGATGGCTTTGTTCGTTGCAATAAAAGCGGCTGAAGGATTAGCAGCTATGACGAAACGATTACTTGTAGCAATTTTATCTCTCGCGTTGGTGATGCACGTCTCCGGTTGCACCTCTGGTGGCAGCGCTGAAGACGGCGATGTCGCGGAGTCAAACGACGGTGATTTCTCTGAAGAGAGTGACACTGACTTCGCCGATGGCAGCGAAGCCGTCGAAGGCGAAGCGACCGAAGGCGCGGAACCCGCAGAACCCGCCGACACCGTAGCCGACAATCTCGACGATCTCGGTGGCGGCGATCAAGCGGCCGCGCTCGACAGCGGCGATGCGGCGGCGGCTCCGACCGATCAAGCGGCGAACAGCGAAGCAGGATCAGGTGATGATCTTGTTCTCGACACCGCCGACCCGCTTCCAGAAGAAGCCGCGACAGATCCTTCGTCGGCACCTCCTGCTGATCCGGCGCCGGCACCTGAAGCCGTGGCCTCGACTGACCCGACGGCTCCGCCGCCGACAGACGAACCCGTCTTCAATACTCCCCCGGCTGACGAAGCTCCGGCACCCGCTCCGACCGACGTCGCGGCTGAGCCCGCGCCCGAGCCGGCACCGACCGAACCCGCACCGACAGATGTTGCATCGGAGCCCGCTCCCGCTCCTGCGTATATCCCGCTCAAGAAAGTTCGCGAGCAGGCGTTTGCCGCAGCCGATGGAACCAGCTTGAACCGGGTTTACGTCGCACGTCCCGGCGATACGATGA
The DNA here is from genome assembly GCA_005792225.1 of Bdellovibrionales bacterium. Lineage (GTDB taxonomy): Bacteria > Bdellovibrionota > Bdellovibrionia > Bdellovibrionales > JAMPXM01 > SXSP01. The sequence continues at coordinate 3,323 of SXSP01000213.1, forward strand.
AATCCGTGAGCCAAAAGATCTACGGAAAAAATCGCTCAAAAGATCTTCGCAAGTGGAATGGCAAGAGCTCGCTAAAGACTGGCGACAAGCTTTACTACGCGTCACCGAATGATCCGAACGATGCTTCGATGAAAACGTTCTACGAAGACATCGGAGTTCAGCCTTCGACGTACACTTCAAAAGACGGCGACAATATCCGCTCCGTCTCGAAGCAGCTCCTCGGCAACTCGCAGAGCTGGAAAGAAGTTTGGGCGACGAACCCGTCAGTCGAGAGCAAGGGCGACATCCCCGCCGGACTCGAAATTCGATATTGGCCTGAAGGTGCCGAAGCCGCGGCCGTTGCCGCCGCTCCGAAACCTGAAGATCCTGGCGCCGCCGCGGGTGCGACTCTCCCCGGAGAAGTTGCGCAAGATCTCCCGCCGCCGCCTTCTGACCCGACGGAAGTTCCACCTCCGCCGATGCCTGGTGGCGACATCGCGATGAACGACATGCCTCCTCCGGGAGCGACCGCGGGTCCGCCTCCGCCGCCACC
>SXSP01000214.1 GCA_005792225.1 Bdellovibrionales bacterium
GCGTCGAGCAGGTGAGCGAGCCGAAGGATCTCTACGAGGCGCCGAAATCGATTTTCTGCGCGCGCTTCATCGGTCGCCGAAATGAGCTCTCCGCACGCGTGGTCGATTCGAGTTCCGATCTCGTCTCGCTTGATTTCGGAGGCATGGGTCAACTGCGCGGCAAGTCCGTCGCGGGTCTTTGTGGCGGTCCCGTCCAAGCTTTCGTCAGACCCGAACGCTTGCGCGTTCTCTCAAACCAGGCTTCTCCAACACCCGGTTTCAACGTGCTCGCGGGCGAAGTCATCCAGGTTCTCTTCCGCGGCGTACGCTCGGAGGTCATTCTCGCACTTCCCGGTGACGTTTTCCTGCGTTCGCTGATGGACTTCGAGTCGGGTTCGCAAATTCACGTCGGCGACAAGGTCGGTATCGAATTCTCGCCTGAGGAAACCCATGTCTTCAGCATGGAGCACGTGCAATGAGCGAAGTTCCGGACCCCCTGCCCCCACGATCCCGTCGGGTCGCGGGACTCTCCGCATTGGGTTGGGTTCCGGTCTTCTGGTACTCGCTCTTTCTCTTCGGACCCCTCGCGCTCGTCCTTGCTACCAGCCTTGCGAACCGAGGCGTTTACGGGGGCATCGATTGGCAAATCAGCTTCGAAAATTTCTCGCGTGCCTTCGACCCACTTTACGCCCAAGTGATCTTCCGCAGCTTTTGGCTCGCGCTGACGACGGCGTCGCTCTGCCTTCTTCTCGGTTTTCCCATGGCCCTCGCGATGGCCACCGCGAGCCGCAAACACCGCAACACCCTTGTCATGCTCTTGGCGGTTCCGTTTCTCACGAACTTGATCATTCGCATTTGCGCATTGAAAGCGCTGACGGCGTTTGACGGTCCGCTCGCGACGGCGCTCGCGTTTTTTCACGTGCCTCATGATCCGTTTTCGCTCTCGCAGAATTTTCCGCTCGTTCTGTTCGGCATGATTTCAACCTACCTGCCGTTCATGGTCTTTCCATTGTACGGAGCTCTCGAGAGATTTGATTTCTCTTTGATCGAGGCGGCGCAAGATCTCGGCGCGACCTACGCGCAGGTTCTGACACGCATTCTTTTTCCGAACCTCCGGCGCGCGATCGTTTCGGGGTTCTTGTTGGTCTTCATTCCGGCTTTGGGTGAATTCGTCATTCCGGATCTTCTTGGCGGAGCCAAGACGATGCTCGCGGGCAATCTCATCTCGGAGCAATTCTTAAAAGCCCGCGACTGGCCGTTCGGATCAGCGCTCTCGGTGATCTTGATCCTGCTCTTGGGCGTCGCGATTTTCGTTCTTCGCAAAGTCGAAGGGCGAGAGGTGAGAAGCAATGGATGAACGTCGACGTCCCCGGGCACCCGGCCCGATTCGCTGGGTGTTGCCGGTTCTTCTCTGTGCGCTTTACCTTCCGCTCGTGACCATGGTTACGGGATCGTTCTTCGAGATCGAAGCCCGCGGGGGTGGACTCTCTCTCCGTTGGTACCGGGAAGTCTTTGAAGATCCCGCGCTGTGGGAGTCGCTCGCCAGAAGCTGTTTAGTTGCCGCGAGTTCAGCTTTCTTGGCGACCGTCGTGGGCCTCATCGGCGCGTTAGCTCTTGATAAGTGGGTTTTCGCCGGCAAGTGGCCACTGCGGGCTCTGTCGCTCGTCTCGCTGATGTTGCCCGAACTCGTCCTCGCGCTCTCACTTCTTTCTTGGTACGCGCTCGTGGGACTCTCGCTGAGCCTCTCCACCGTCGTCATCGCGCACGTAACGCTGACGTTGCCCTTCGTGATTCTCGTGATCGGAGCTCGCCTTCGGGGACTTGATTCATCTTACGAAGATGCCGCCCGCGATCTCGGTGCGTGCGAAACGCAAGTTCTCTGGAAGGTGACCTTGCCGCTGCTGGCACCGTCGATTCTCACGGCGTTCCTGCTGGCGTTCTTGATTTCGTTTGATGACTTCCTGGTGACCTTCTACACGAACGGCGCGGGGAGCGATACGCTGCCCGTGAGGCTCTATTCACTTATGAAGACGGGACTCACGCCGAAGGTCCAAGCGCTCTCGTCAATCATGCTGCTCTTCTCAGTCGTCTTGATTTATGTCTTGGTGAAACTGCGCGGGATCGAGAACGCGTCGTCAGAGGCTTGAGCGAGCCTGCCGATCATCGCGAGAAGTGCCTTCGTACCGAGGACATCACCCTTCTCTAAGGCCCTGATCGCCTGAATGGCGTGAACCGCCATATCATCCGCCGCATTCTCATCGAATCGTCTTTCTTCAGCCGCGAGCTTCTCGGCGGTGATGTCTTGAGCGATTCCCAAGAGCCACTGAGGTCCGCCGTCTTCGCCGAAGATCGGAACCTTCCATGTCCTCAGATAAAGTGTGCCGCCCTCGGTTGTCAGAGGCTCTTCCGGAATGAAGACGACTTGTTTCGTCGACATCGTCTCGAGATCCTTTTGCCGGAAGAACTGCGCCATCTCTTTGGGCCAAAGGTCGAAGTCGGTCTTACCGACGGCTTGAAGAGTGGGGAGTCCCCACATTTTCTCGGCGGTCGAGTTGAGGAACACGAACTCGAAATTGTTGCGCGCATCCTTACAGAACAATGCGACCGGCAGATGGTCGATGATCCTTTGCAGGAAATCGCGAACTAAATCGTCCTGGTTTACGTTGGTGGCCATTACTGTGTTCCTATGATAACGGGTAGGTCTATAACCATGGTCGCTCAAGGTTCCTTCATTCGTCTACCGCGCTCGGACATAAGTCTAGCCATTGACTTTACATTTCAACACGTTACCCGAATGATTCCGCAGCCTTTGGTCGCTGTCCTCGAGTTCGACACTTTCGGCGACTTTGTCTCAAGACGAATCAAACGGCGGGTTTTCATCACGCTGGTTCGACGTTTTTCCTTAAGATGAAAGTCACCAATCTGAATTCGAACTGGCCTCGACTTGCCCTCCTCCGGAGGTGCGGGAATCTCGCGGCCGGTTTAGAGTGAAGAGCGGACTAACAAAAAAGGATTTTAGGGGGGTAATCATGAAGATTTTCGGAGTAGCAACAGCGGCAGCTGTAGTGATGGTTTCTTCGTTCGCGATGGCCGCAGGTAGCATGGTCGCCGATGTCACGTTGAATCCGGCGGGAGATTTCAAGGCAAGCACGAACGAAGTGGTCGGTGAAGCAACTCAAGAAGGCGACACGGTGAAGGCCGACAACATCGTCGTGAAGATGGGCAACATCGAAACGAAAATGCCGCTTCGCAATCGCCACGCAAAAGAAAAGTACCTTGAAGTGAAGAAGTACCCTGAGGCCGTTCTCACGAAAGCCGTCGGCCAAGGCGGAAAAGGGAAGGGCATGCTGAAGTTCCACGGAGTCGAAAAAGAAGTCAGCGGCACCTACAAGATCGAAGGCAATACGCTCAAAGCTTCTTTCCCGATCAAGCTCTCTGAATTCAACATCAAAGGCATCAGCTACATGGGTGTCGGCGTTGAAGACGAAGTGAAGGTCAACATCTCCGTTCCCGTAAAGAAGAAGTAATATCAGAGCTGCGGATCGAGCAGGCGGGGATCAAGCATCTCGGCCTGCTCGACCACCAAACCCGTCGCACTCGTCGCACGATCGTGCATCACCAGAGCCCGCTTCGCATTCAATACAGTTTGATACCGAGTCTTGAACTTGAGGTTCGGTTGCACGTCTCCGCTCATCGCTAGCGCCTGAGCGACCATCTGCGGTTCGATTCGTCCCTCTCGGTTCGCCATGAGGAGTGCGGCCACTCCCGTCGCGAACGCGGTCGCCTGCGAAGTACCGGTCATCAAGCCATATTTACCTTTCGGGAGAGTCGAGAGAATCCGCTCTCCCGGAGCCGCGATCGCCACCGTACGCGCGCCAAAGTTGCTACTCGGGAGCACGCGTCGCTCAGGATCCACCGCCGTCACCGAAAGGATATTCGGAAGATCGTAATCCGCAGGGTAGTAACCTTTTAAGTCTGAATCCGAACTTTCGTTACCCGCGGCCGCCACGAACAGGATACCCGCTTGACTTGCGACCTCGATCGCATCCCGCTCCCTCTTACTGGGACGCTTGCCGCCAGCTGAGTAATTAATGATCTTCGCCCCCATTCTCACCGCGTACTCAATCGCGTTCACCGTACTCAAGAGTGGATCCGCCCCCGGCCGCTTGGGATCAACGTACTTCAAAACCATGATCCTCACATGCGGCGCAACTCCTCGAATCGCCATTTGCCCCGTGGCCCCGATGATGCCCGCGATATGCGTGCCGTGCCCGTGGTTGTCATCGAGCCTGTTGTTTCCGTGTGCGAAGTTCCACCCATTCACATCGTCAACAAACCCGTTCCCATCATCGTCGATATTGTTACCCGGAATTTCGCCGGGATTTCTCCAGATGGCGCTCGCGAGATCCGGATGATCCACGTCAACACCCGTATCGATGACCGCGACGACGATCTCGCTCTTATCCGAAACGAGCGGCCAGGCGCTCTCCGCATCGACCGCTTGAAGCCCCCAACTGCCACGGATCGGCGTGGTCGTGGGTGGTAGTTGGGCTTGCCGCTGTTGTTGTTGGTGGTGTTGTTGCGCGAGGGCCGCTGCGAGAAAGACCAGAAGAGTCGACTTAAACATTAGTGTCTCCTTTCAACCCGAGGAGCTTGAGTGCTCGCCGTCGAACGTTTCTGCCGAGGCTCATAACTCGCGTTGAGGGTGCGTTGACCTTGAGTCACGCGCGCCCGAGCGAGGTAGACGCGACCTTCATCATCTGTGCGATGCCAGAATTCATGTTTGGAACTTGCGACCACCGCGCCGGCACAACTCTTCTGAGCCGTCGAAGTGAAGCGCGTCGGCTCCTCCGTCTGATACGTATAAGTCTCAACGCAAGCCTCGCGATTGCGAATGCGAGTCACCCTATCGAGTCGGTCATCGTAGCTGAGAGTCTGGTAAGTTGAGTCGGGGTAATTGATGCGAGTGAGATTCTGAAAGGCATCGTAGCCGTAAGAAAACAAAAAGGCAGCTTCATCAGCTGCCTCCGCGAGGTTTCCTTCTTTGTATCGGTAGAGCACCTTCCGACCGCCCTCCGCCTCGACCCGCGCCACCCTCAAGGTCGCCGGGTCATAAACGAGTTTGATCGAGGCCCCCTTCGACGAGGTCAGCCTCTCAAGCCGCCCGTCGCGGGAGCGGGTCAAGGTCACCAGCTCACCCCCCGGATGTCTCATCCATCGAAGAGTTCCATCCGAATCAAACGTCAGCGTCACGCCCCGCTGATTCGTAAGCTGAAATGTTCCATCCTTTTTCGTCAACAGCGTCTGACTCGGTTGAGCAATCCAGAGGTTGGCGCTCGCGGTGGCACTCGGTTGGAACTCCATCGTCTCGTCACAGCCCCTCAGGCGCCATCCACCATCCGGAAGCGGTGAAAGTGCCGCCTCGTAATCCGTGCACCAACCAAATCCAAAAATCCCCGTCGCCAGCGATCGGCTGTCGTAAGTTCGCTTCATCGCAAGTCTCGACGGCGGAAGCTCAAGATCCGTGAACGTCTGACTAAATCCGCCGCTCCACATATTCACCACCGCATCGGCCCGAGTTGAGACACTCATCGAAAGTAAGATCACCGTTTTAAACACTGGTTTCATTTCTAAGTTCCCCCGTTGTGAACTGACGTGTTTGCACGACACGGGCCGGGGCGGCTTTCGGGTTTGCGCGACCTGGGCATGTAGTTCGTGGTCGGGTGGATGTGGAGTTTCTAACGTTGGTTTGGGGGTGGGCGGGTGTTTAGAAGTTGGACAGGGGGAGGTGGGGGTTGGTGTGTCGCGCGGGCTTTCGTTTTGGGGGGGGCTTCGTGCACCCCGGGCGCATTCGTTTCGGGGGGCCTTCGTGCACCCCGGGGGCTTTCGTTTTGAACGAAAACTTTCGTGCACCCCGCGGCTTTCGTTTTGGACGAAA
>SXSP01000215.1 GCA_005792225.1 Bdellovibrionales bacterium
GAGACCTCCGGGTTTCTACGCGCATCTGATGGCGAATGAGTCACTCCCGTTTCAAGATCTGCCTGAAGATGCACGTCTCCTCTTGCAAAATCATGAAACCTGCAAGCAACAGCTCAACTCCCTCGTCTCCGCAACTTCAGCGAACGAGAGAGCGCTCCCTGTCGCGTGGCATGGTCAGGGCCCGGGCGTCGACATTCGCGCATCAGCTCAGCTCTCGCAGATTCCTTACAGCTACGATAACTCCCTCGATGTCGAGCAAGTCTTCCCGAGCGGAAAACTCGATGCCGACCTCCAACAGGTCGACTTGCGAACGACGAACAGCTGGCGCCTGAAAATCGGCGAAGTTCCCACCCCCGAACTTCTCGAAGTGCAACTGGTGAATTCGGTCGCACCCTTCGTTCTCTGCAACAAACTCGTGGGCCTCATGAGACGAGACAACACGGGCCAGAAGCACATCGTGAACGTCACCGCGATGGAGGGGAAGTTCTACCGCTTCACCAAGACGGATCGTCACCCCCACACGAACATGGCGAAGGCGGCACTCAACATGCTCACGCACACGTCTGCGAGCGACCTCGCCAAAGACGGCATTTTCATGAACGCCGTCGATACGGGTTGGGTCACCGATGAGGACCCCGCGCAACTCTCGCAGATGAAGCAAGACGTTCACGACTTCCAACCCCCACTCGACATCGTCGATGGCGCGGCGAGAATATGTGATCCTTTCTTCCACGGAATCTTGACGGGCTTCCATTGGTCGGGAAAATTCCTGAAAGACTATCAGCCCATCGATTGGTGAGAGGACTCGTTCGCATGAACAAGCCGGTGAATCATGCCTTGCTCGACAAGATTCTGAAGCATTTCGAGATCACCGACTTCGAAAAGCAGATTCTCGGCTACCATTCAACATACCGCGAGAGTTTTCAAGACAAGCTCCTCTCGGAGAGCGAACTCGAAGAAGCCCGTAGGCACGGCTTCTACATCGGCCATCACAAAACAGGTTTAGGTGAATTCCTCTCGTACACGCCGCTTCCGCGTTACCTCAAAAAGCATTTTCCCGACATCAAGGTCTACGTTTGCAAACACCGCTTCGCCGAGGCGCTCTTTCGTCACAATCCCTTCGTCGATGGCGTTCACGATATCGCGGGCCGAGAGCCCATCGGCACCTTCAGAGAGTACGGCTTCGGAACACACCCGCAGAAACGTCTCCGACCCTTCGGCCTCTTTGTTCCGGGCCCGGTGCTTCCCGAAATCACGGTTTCCGAACCCGTGATGAATCGCTGGCGCGAGTGGAAGGCAAAGCTTCCGCTTCAAGGACGCAAACTCATCATGGTGCAATCCTCGGGACGAACGAACCCGAAGCTCTTCTCGATGTTCAAATGGTGGGGTCTCCTCCGCAGCATGCGCGAGGAGTTTTACTTCGTCCAAATCGGAAACCTGCGCGATCAATTCATCTGGGCCAATAAAGTCATGCTTAACCAGTGGGACATGGAAGAAATGGCTGCCGCCCTCTCACAAGGCGAAGCTTTCATTGGCCCCAACTCCGGGGTCATGCACTTCGCGGCCGCCACTGGTGTCAACGCGGTCATTTTGCACAACGAGGCGCTCGCAAGCGAAATGGTCTTCCCAACCCTGGGGGACAATTTTGTACTCCCGAAAGAGATCAACGGACACCTCTTCCACGCCTACCCGCAACATCACCATCTCATGATCGATCGGATGTGGGATCAACCGGGACTTTTCTCCGAAAGACTCACCAAAGAGACGTTACTTGAGGCCGTTCGTCGCGCTTGCCGTGGAGTGAACCCGCTGTGGTCGGAAATCGAAGGCGCATTCACGACCGAAGCGACCTGCCTCTTCTAGAGTCCCACGTTCAACCGCTCCACGCGGGTGCGGGGAATTAATCCACGCAAGCCCATGCTCATTCCGTTCAAATCGAATATACGCCGTCTCACCGCCCGGCCACGGTTGGTATCGCCATTGCTTTATCCCTAAGACAAGAGCGACATGGCGGTCGCTGATGAATCAGGGATGGTTCAGATCTTGTCGGTCTAAGGATAGACCACGGGGGCTCAAGGATGAGTCTCTGTCAGGATTCAGATGGAATTGGCTTTTGAAACAACAGCAACTAACGGATTGGAGAAATTTATGTTGAGAGCCGCAATTGCATTCTTTGTCCTCGCACTGATCGCCATGGTTTTAGGCGCTAGCGGATTCGCTGGCATGTCGATGGAAGTCGGCCGCACTTTGCTCTTCGTCTTCTTGGTACTTGCGGTGATCAGCTTCGTTGCGAACTTGCTCACTGGTCGTCGTGGCGGAACTCCGCTGCCGTAACCGGTCCGTAAGATCGTAAATTAAATTAGATTATAAGTCTTCAGTAACACACACATCACCCGCCGGGGCTCTGAACTCCCCCGGCCGCGTGGTCCCATCTTAGATGAGTTCACGACCCGCCTTCAGTGCCCCCGAAACGAGATGTCGTTTTGGGGCATTGCCTTTTGGGCGGGCGATCTAAATCTGAAATTTCGCCCGCAACCTTTTAAGCTCATCCGGTTTTGCGCGAATGCGAAGTCGCACTCCGTCTCCCTCGTAGTTTTCTTCCACGACTCTCATCTGCGAGCGAATCTCTCCGATCGCTCCCTGGATATCGTACGGGACGAGAACATCCTGCTCCGTCATCGCCTGTTCAAAAAACTTCAGAAGCTCTTCTCGCAAGAACGCAAGATCCGCCGAATCGCGGGTGGAAAGCATGAACGCATCGGGAAATTCTTTTTTGAGAGCCTCGATCTCCTCGCTGGATAACTTGTCGCGCTTGTTGAGAAGGATGCGGCTGGGCCTTTCGTCTGCGCCTATCTCGCGCATGACCTCTTGGGTGGTCTGAAGCTGCGAGCGGAACGTCGGATCCGACGCATCGACCGTGTAGAGGAGAAGATCCGCATTCAGCGCCTCATCGAGTGTCGAGCGAAACGACGCGACGAGATCATGCGGGAGTTTCTTGATGAAGCCGACAGTATCGGACAAGAGAATTCTGGGTACCGTTTCGGGATAAACAGGACGCACGGTGGTCTCAAGCGTCGCGAACAACTTATCCGCGACGAGAACTTCGCTCCCTGTCATCGCGCGCATCATCGATGACTTTCCGGCATTCGTGTACCCGACGAGCGCCACGCAGTTCTCGCCCGACCGACGAGAACGTCTCAACGAATTTTCGTTCTGAACTGACTCGAGCTCGCGGCGCAACTCTTTCACGCGGTCACGGATGCGCCGACGATCGAGTTCCTGGCTGGTTTCACCAGCACCCTTTGCCCCGATTCCTCCGCCTTGACGATCCTGCCCCCCACCCGTTTCGCGGATTCGGGGTGCCAAGTAATTCAGTCTCGCGATTTCGACCTGAAGCTGGGCCGCACGCGTCCGCGCGTGGCGAGAGAAAATCTCGATGATCACGCCCGTTCGGTCGAGAACCTGAGCACCCGTTGCGCTCTCAAGGTTTCGCATCTGCGACGGAGTGAGCTCACAGTCAAAAACCACGACGTCGGCCCGCTCGCCAACGAACGGTTCTTCGGCGGGGCCCGAGTCTTCTTCTTCGTCAAACGAGACGACTTCTTCATCTCCCGCGAGCGCGTCAACGTGCGCGTCGTCTTCCTCGTCGTCTTCGGCGTCATCTTCACCACCGAACCGCTCAGCGGCTTTGTGCTTTTTCACCTGCACGGATCGCTGAACCTCGCCGGGCCCGCCCGTCCACTTCGCAAGATCACGAAGCTTACCATCGCCGAGAACGACGCCGCCCCCAAGCGAAGGACGCTTTTGGCTGAGGGAACCCACGACGATATACCCGAGCGTATCCACGAGCCGACCCAATTCTTGGATCGACGCTTGCGTCTCGGCATCACTGACTCTTGGAAGTTGCACACCCACCAAAACGGCCTTCTGCCGCGGCGTCTGCGTGCTTTGTGTCTGATTTTTCATGGCGCCTATTCTACTTCTTCCACTACACTCCCTACAAGGAGGAAGAGCCATGAAGTCGATCGCCCTCTCTATCTTTGTTCTCTTTACCGTCTCTGTCGCTCAAGCGGCGTCCCTATTCAGTCGCGGCACCGAAACTTTCATCGTCCGCGACACCAAAGGAAAGACGCCCACCTTCCGTGTTTTGAAAGAAACGCCCACCGAACGCGCCCTAGCACTCGCCGTCATCAC
>SXSP01000216.1 GCA_005792225.1 Bdellovibrionales bacterium
AAAGCCAGCGGGGTACACGAAAGTTTTCGTTCGAAACGAAAGCCAGCGGGGTGCACGAAATTTTTCGTCCAAAACGAAAGCCGCAGGGTGCACGAAAGTTTTCGTTCGAAACGAAAGCCGCGGGGTGCACGAAAGTTTTCGTTCAAAACGAAAGCCCGCAGGGTTACACGAAAGTCTTCGTTCAAAACGAAAGCCAGTAGACGCCCGAAGACCCCACCCAAAAACGAAAGCCGTCGCACGCCCGAAGCCCCCGGCCAAAGCGAAACCCCGCCTCCCCACGCCACACTGTCCAAACCCCATACACGCGCCAACCCCGAAACGGCACTTCGTTTCAAATTGAGCCAGTTACGGTCTCAGCTCGAAATTATCGGGATTTCAGCGGTCCGGGCCTTGCTCATTCACTTCCCAAGTCGATTTTAAATGCGCTCGGAAGCGAAGTTGGTGAGCTATGATTTTACGGCCTCAATATAGAGATCTCGAGGAACGCGGCATGAGCCCCTTCAGGGTGGCAATCGTTGTCTTCATCATTTGCTCCGCGATCTTTTCGACAGACCAGGCCTTCGGACAAGCCCAAGCCCAAGCGCAGACCCAAGCCCAACCCAAACAACAATGGACCCAACCCAAAGCACAAGAGCAACAGACTTGGCAGCAGTCGCAGAAGGACGTGTGGAAAGCACAAGCGACGGCAGCAAACGATGGGGAATCGTTTGGTCGAGCGCTCATGGAGGTCAAGCGCCTCCATGCGGAGAAGCCCAACAGCGCGAAGTTGAGGATGGCGCAGCGGAAGGCGCTCGCGCTTGCAGAACAGATTGGCAACAACCTCGATGCGCAGGTGAAGCAGACTGAAACAAATTCGAGTTTGACGGCGGAGCAGAAGGCGAATCTCAAGAATACGGCCGAAGAAATTAAGAAATGGATGCGTGGGGAGATGGACTCTGCGCTCATTCCGATTCGCGGTGTGATCATGAAGGATCCGAATGCGCCGGCTTCGGAAAAGAACATCGCTCAGGTTGAGCTTCAGGTCGCGGGAGCGGATCGTGAGACTCTCATGAAAGAGGCTCAGGAGCATAAGCGATCGCTCATCAGTCGGGGCGCGACGGCGGGTGGTCACTTCACGACTCAGTATGCGACCTTCGGTGCGGCGTCGTTTCTCTTAGCGACTGCGCAGCTCGGGATGTCTTATCAGACCAATCCTGTCGCTTTGGACCAGTGGTTGATGAGCGTGAAGGATCCTGTAGGTGCAGCGGGTTTCGCGCTCTTCATGGCGGTGAACCATCCGGTTTCGGCGGCGCTGATGGGAGTGATGAAGGGGACGATTCCTCGCCTCATGATTCCGTACATCGGGATGCTTGCGGGTTCACTGGCGTCGACGGCCTTCCACGATGTCGTGGCGGATGCTGACTTACATAAATGTACGATGTCGTATTTTACGAAGGCCGGTCGTTCGGAAGAGATCTGTAACAAGGCTTTCGACACGTGGGTACCGACGAACAAAATCATCGAGTATTCTCCGGGCCTCATGTCGCTGATCGCTTCGCAGGCAATCGCGGATGTGGGTCGCTACGCACTCGTGCGCGCGTTCGGTCAGGGAACTCGTCAGGCTTTGGCGGAGACGGCTCCTGGAAAAGCCGTTCGTCTCGTCTTCAATGGTTTAAAAGTTGTTCCTCAGGCGACGGGAGTCGCGGCTAATGCGGCTCGCTCAGGTGCCACGGTTGCGGCCGGGGGATTCACACCGGTTTCGTTCGCGTTGGGTGCGGCACAGTTTACGGTCTTCCTGGCGATTGACTCGGTTGTTGCCGAGCCGATCATGCAGTGGAAATCAGAGGCGATGCTCGCTTCGATGAACTTGAAGACCTTCTTTGATAAGTGGGGCTTCCATCGGGAGTTCTCACGTCCGGTCGAGGGCAAGACGCAGATGATTCAGAATGCGTTTGATGTCGAGGCGACGGACCTTTACAGCGCTCATCAGTACTTGATGCTCTCGTACACGAACCTTGGTCAGAGCGCATGGGCAAAGCCTGAGGACGTCAATAAATGCGTACCTCCGGAAGTGGCCGAGAAGAAGATTCCGGGAATTCTCTCGCGTCCCGTAATGCTCATTCCGAACATTTTTGATAGCTTCGCGAAAACCTACAGACTCATTGCTCATTCGAAGTCGGATCAACAACTTCGCTGCGAAGTCCTGGCACGCCCGACGGAGTTGATCACTCGTTACGGAGAGCTAAACAAAAAATGGCGCGAAACTCTCTTGACTTCGTTCACGACCAAGCAGCAATCATGGTTGCAGCTGATCGCGAACTTCAACGAGGTCTTCCTCGCATCAAACACAGTTGCGCAATACTTGGCTGATGCAAAACACAAGATGTCGAGAGGCGGCGAAAAGCCGGATCTTTCGCGCGAAGCGATCTCGAAGTTGATCGTGGATCCCGATGCACAGGCGCAAGCGGCAGCTGGAGGCGGGCATTCGCACGCTCAACCGAGTCAGCCGAATTCGTTCGGTCGTCTTGCGACTCCGCAGCTTGCGGACTACGTGATCGCCACTTTGGCTTGCGGCACGAATGTTTCGACGGCTCAAGCTGAGGAGAGCTCCTCGATCTTGAGCCGGGCTTGGAGCAAGGCCGTGACGTTCGTTAAAGGTCGCGACACGGCTTATTTAAAAACTCGCTTTGGTTCGAGCTTCCAATTCGTCGCTCCGAATATCACCACGGGTGATGGATCGATCTGCAGCAATGGCGAATGGACTCAAGATCCGAACTACACTCTGTATTCGAATGAAGTCGATGCCCTTCCGGCCGATGTTTTCACGGGTAAGTTCCGCGACTCCGCGACCAAGAGAACCTATGTTGGACTCGCCGAGTACGTTTTCGAAAACATCAAGCCTGAGGTTTACCAAGCTGAAGGTGACTATTCGAACTTCGCGGTCTGGTGGGACAAGAACGTTCAAGAGTCGATCGAGCCCGTCTGGCAGAAGTACGCTAAGGCTTACGGAAAACTGATCGAAGAAAGCTTCCTCCCGGTCGCGTTCAATCGTGAGTTCCGTAACGGCTGCCCGACCGTTTCAGGTCGCGGAAGCACGAACAACGCGAAAGCGGAAAAGGACTCGGACGGCTTTGTCGCACAAACAAGCCGCTCGTCAGGCAAAGGCAACACCGATCAAAACTGCGCGGATTCGCCCATCGCCTACCGCGTGGGTCAGGGTGTGTTCCTCTCGCTTGAGATTGAAATGCGAAATTACTTGAGAGGCGTGTACTCGATCTACGCGAGTACGTTCAGCCAGACCGACAAAGAGATGCAGAAGCATGCGCTCAAGGCCTACTTGGACGTCGCGAATCACTTGATTTCGAGGGTGGTGAATCTCGGAAAAGAAGAGTTCAAATCCGACGAACTCCCGCAATTCGTGGATACGAATCGCGACGCCGTCAGCGCGTTGAAAGCCATGGTTGAAGCGAAGATGGATGAGATCGGCGAACCCGAAGACAGCTTCCGCCGCGCGTCCCTCAATCAGCTCACGACCGCGATCAACAACCTGCTCTTTGAGCAGGGTCAGTACGCGGCGAAGGTAAAGACGATGGACTTCATGGACGCCATTTCGCGTCCTCTTGACGAAAAGGTGAACACGCCGAAACCGTCAAATCCGTTTAACCGGGGTCCGCGCTAAGAGCTTGAAGGTACGAAGTTTGAAATTAAGTTACGGCATTAAAAACAAAACTGAAGGTTCAAGAACCTTTACCACTAGAGGAGAAGAAAGATGTTCCGCGAAATGACCCTGTCCACCATGGCTGTCATGATGCTCGCTTCCAGCGCGTTCGCCGCTCCCACGACTCGTGAGACGGTGAAAAACGAGAAGCTCGAAAAAGAAAAAATCGAAGCAGCGGGCAAGATGGAAAAGACGAGCGGCTCGGATCGTACCGAAGTTCTCAAGATGCGCATTTACCGTGAGGCGTCTGAGCTCCTCTCCGCTGCGAATAACGCCGCGAAGGAAGGCAAATGTGATTCCGAGTGCGTTCGCTCGGCTCAAGCTCTCGAAGAAGTCGTTCGCAATAAAGAGAAGCTCGGTTTGAACGACACGATCAAGCCCGAGAAAGTTGTTCGCGATGCGGCTAAGAAGCTTAAAGAAGGAAAGTCGATCGAAGTCGCGATGAAAGAGTCGATCGAAGAAAACGGCGTTAAAAAAGATAAGCTTCTCGAGTGCGCTGGCAAGTAAGTCTTGATCCGGTAAAGGTCTGAACCAGAGGCCGCGGGTTCCTCCCCGCGGCTTACTCTTTACCCGTGACGATCAAAACTTCGATGCGTCGATTCTTTGCCCGGTTTTCCTCGGATGTGTTGGGAACGACGGGCTTCTGATCCGCATACGCCACGGCCGTGAGCTTTGAACCCGGGATCTTGTGCTTGGCCATGAGATAGCGGACGATCTTCGTCGCCCGAGAAGCCGAAAGCTCCCAGTTACTCGGATATTTCTCGGTACGAATCGGCTCATCGTCGGTATGCCCTTCGATGATGATCTTGCGATTCGAGTCTTTCAAAAGTTTTCCGAGCTGATCCAGCGCACGCGAAGATTCCGCTCTTAAATCAGCTGAGCCCGACGGAAACAAACGACTTGCCGCGACCTGAATACGAACGCCAACGGAGTCATGATAGACGTCCTGCACGGTCTCCCCGTCCTCACCCATCTCTTTTTCTAAACGGTTCTCGACGTAGTTCTGAACTTCCTGACCTCCGGCATTTCCTTGCGGGAAAGTCTGGATGACGGGCGGAATAAAGCTTTGGCTGCGAAGATCGTTGAATTGATCAAAGGCCGATCCACCGCTTCCCAGTCCAACATAACCCGCAAAGGACTTCTTGATCGACTCCTCGAACTCCTCTTGCTTTTTCACGTCGGCCGCCGATGTCGCGTAGAGAACGACAAAGAAGGCAAACAAAAGCGTAATGAAGTCCGCATACGATACGAGCCAACGCTCGTGATTCTCGTGTTCCTCGTGCCGCTTCTTGAGCGCCATCAGGCCGCCTCGGAGTAGCTCTCAGCCCGCGGATTATGGAGATAAGATTTAAGCTTCTCTTCGATGATGAAGGGATTAAGTCCGTTCATGATGCCGATGGCGCCCTCGAGGATCATCGCCTTCGTCTCAACTTGCTTTCGAACCTTACGCTTGATCTTTGCTCCGAGCGGGAGAAGGAGCAAGTTCGCGAGCCCGACCCCGTAGACCGTCGCGACGAACGCAACCGCGATACCGGATCCGAGTTTACTCGTATCGGTCAAATTCGACATGACGTGAATAAGTCCCAAGACTGCGCCTATGATCCCGAGGGTGGGAGCATAACCTCCGGCATCGACGAAGACCTTGGCACCCGCCAGCTGGTTCTCTTCTTCAAGAGCGAGCTTTGCTTCAAAGATATCGCGAAGGATTTTCGGATCCACTCCGTCGATGACGAAGCGAAAGACATTCTGCATGAAGGGGTTCGAGAAATTCGTGAGTCTCCGCTCGAGGGCGAGAACTGACTCTTTTCTTGCGAGCTGCGCGGCTTCGATCAGCTCGCGCAGAATTTGGTCCTGGTCATCACCCTTTTCCTCGCGGAAGCCGAGTCGCAGGAGTTTGAGTCCCATGAAAAGATCTTCACGTGTCGTGCTCACGAGTACGGCACCGAACGTCCCACCGAGGACGATGAACGCTGCCGTCCCCTGCACGATGGAGCCGACGTGGCCTCCCTCGAGAATCATGCCGCCGATGATCCCGCCGAACGCGAGAAACAAACCGAGCAGTGTAATCACATCCATGTGAAGTCACTCCTTAACGAGATACGGAAGCTGCAGCTTTCGTCGAAACACGACGATCTTCTCAACGATCTCTTCGGGCCGATCACGTACCATCAGCTTTTCGCCGTCAGTGAACGTGAGGACCGTGTCAGGCGTCGATTCCACGAATCGGATCAAGTCAGGATTGACCATGACATGAATGCCGTTGAGCTTGCTGAGTTCGATCATGTCTATAGTGTTCCACAGAGCCATGCGAATTTACATTGGCCCACAAGCGGTTTAGACTATGGCCGTGGAACAACTCATTCAATTCGACCGAAGCCTCTTCGTTCAGATCAACTCGTCCTGGACTAGCTCCCTTGCGGATGCTTTTTTCCCCGCGATCACGGACCTTCATCGCAATCCCTATTTCATCAGCGTGCTCGCTCTTAGTCTTGGCATTTGGGTTTGGAAGCGTCGGGGTTATGCGCTTCGCTGGATCGTGGCTCTCATTATCAGCGTGAGTCTCTCGGATCTCATCGCTTACCGAGTCATCAAAGCAAACGTGAGCCGCGAGCGCCCACCGCAAGCCGGCGTTGAGATCGTCATCCGCGGGCAGAAACATACCGGTAACTCGTTTCCATCAAATCACGCGGCGAACATGTTCGCTGCGGCGATGACAATCTCGGGCGCCTCTCCCGCGATTGGCGTGCCTCTCTTTATCGCGGCAGGTCTCGTGGCTTACAGCCGCGTTTACGTGGGAGCGCACTTTCCAATGGACGTGATGGGAGGAGCGGCCCTTGGAATTCTCATCGCCGCCCTCGTCAGAATTCTCCTAGGTCGATGGCTTAAAGCACCTCCACTGAAGCTACCCGAGTCCTAAGCCTTAGATCATCAAAACGACAATGGACGCCGTCGAATCATCTCCATATGATCTTCGACGGAAAACGGCTCTTCGGGGAGGACGGATGAAAGTACTGGTGACCGGCGCGACTGGATTTCTCGGAGGATGGCTCGTTCGTCGTTTGTTAGATGAAGGTAACGAAGTCCGCATCATCAAACGCCCCAAGAGCAGCCTCGATGAAATCGAAGGCCTTCCCTTGGAGATCGTCCCCGGCGACGTGACGGATGAAAAGAGCATCGCCGAAGCTTGTCGCGGAATCGATTCGGTTTTTCACCTTGCTGGCCTCATCGCTTACACGAAAACTCAGCGAGCGGCCATGGAGCAAGTCAATGTCGCCGGCACCGCTCACGTTCTTCGAGCCTGCCGCGATTCGGGCGTTCGGAGGCTCGTTCACCTCAGCTCCGTCGTCGCGATCGGCGCGAGCTTCGATGGACGTCAGCCCCTTAATGAAGAATCGAAATTCAATGTTGGTCATCTTGACCTCGGTTACTTCGAAACCAAACACAAGGCCGAGATCCTCGTGAAAGAGGCCGTGGTGCGTGGTGATGTCGATGCCGTTATGATCAATCCATCCACCATCTACGGCCGCGCCGACGCAAAAAAAGGAAGCCGCAAGACCCAGCTGAAGGTCGCTCAAGGAAAGTTTCCGGTCTACCCGCCCGGTGGTGTGAATGTCGTTGCCGTTGAAGATGTCGTGGATGGCATCATGGCGGCCTGGAGAAAAGGACGCACCGGCGAGCGCTACATCATGAGCGGAGAAAACCTCCTTTTGAAAGACGTATTCGAGATGATCGCGCGCGCTTCGGGCGTAAAGCCTCCGTCCATAGGCCTCCCGAAAGCTGCCGTCTTCGCGATAGGAAAAGTCGGCGACGTCATGGAATCCATGGGTCGCAAAGGACCACTCAATACCGAGAACGCATGGACCGCCGTCTTGTACCACTGGTTCGATTCAGAAAAGGCCCAGCGAGAATTCGGGATGAAGTTCAAACCCGCGAGTCACGCGATTGAACAGAGTGTTCGCTGGATGAAAGAGAATCATCTCGCGTAAGCTCAGAGTTCAACGTCCTGATTAATCGCGCGCGGAGCCGTGATTTTTCGGGCGAAAAAGACGAGCACGATGAGGGTCGCGACGTACGGTACGATTTGAACGAACTGGTTCGGTACACTCAAGTCGCCGATCTTTTGTCCTTGAAGCTGCATTTGCAGAGCATCCGTAAATGCAAAAAACACGCAGGCGAAGAATGTCGGAATTGGCTTCCATGCTCCGAAGATCAAAGCCGCGAGCGCGATGAAGCCACGACCCGCGGCCATGTCGCGGATAAACTGATTCCCCTGGCAGAGACTCAGATACACCCCGCCCAATCCGGTCATCAGGCTTCCTTCGACGACGGCTCTAAATCTTACGAGTTTGTAGTTCACTCCTTGAGTTGCTAATGCAGCCGGATTTTCACCCGCGGCCGTTACGCGTAAGCCATGTCGCGTGAAACGGAAGAGATATTCGAGCAATCCGATGAACAAAACGCCGATCACCAAAAACGCAACCGGCTTCGTAAATGTTAGCTCAATCGGGACGGCAGGAGTTGAGCCCGTCATCTCAAACAGCGCTTTGCAAATAACGGGAATGAGACCGACCGCCAAAAGGTTGAAGCCCGTACCAATGACAATCTGATCGCCGCGTCCCCAAATGCAAATCGCCGCGAAGATTGCACCTACGACGCCAGAGGCGAGGATCCCGGCGGCAGCTCCTAACCAAAGATTGCCCACGAGGAATGTCACCGCGGCTCCCGCGAACGCTGAGAAGAGAAGATTCGCTTCGAGAGCGATGTTCGCGATTCCACTTCTTTCACTTAAGAGGCCGCCGTAAGCCGCGAACAAGATCGGCACCATCAACCGGGCCGTGCTCATGAGAAGATCGAGAATCATTTCGCCTCCCGCTTCGCGCGCAAGTTCGAAATCCAGCTGGAAATCCCCACGTGACTCGCAACCGCCAGCACGATGAGCGCCTGAATCACCGTCGCAAGATCCCTGGAAACCTTGTCGGTATCAAGATCGAGATCCAGAGCCCCCTTCGTCAGAATGCCGAACAAGAGCGCCGCGAGCACGATCCCCAAGGGTGAGTTGCGTCCCAAGAGCGCAACCGCGATGCCGACAAAGCCCGCGTTTGCCGTAAAGCCCTCGCGGGTTTTCATGGCAAAGCCCAAGACCGGGCTCAACGCCGCGAGCCCCGCAAGTCCGCCCGAAACGAACATCGCGATGATCGTCTGACGATCCATGCTGATGCCCGCGCGACGCCCCACTTCGGGCGCACCGCCAGCCATCTTCTGATAAAAACCAAGGCGCGTTTTTGAGAAAATGAAGCCGTAAACAAAAACAAGGATAAGGGCAAAAACAAAGCTCCAGTTAAGCGGGCTCATTCCACCGATGAAGCTCATGGACGGAATCTGGTAACCACCACCCACAACCGCCGTCTCTGGAACTTGCGACTCAGGATTCTTTAAAACCGAGAGAATAAAGAAACTGGAGAGTCCGTACGCAATGAAGTTCAGTAAGATCGTTGACAAGACTTCGTGACAGCCGCGCTTGGCCTTGATCCAACCGGCCAACGCACCCCAAATACCTCCGGCGAAAAACGCCGCCAACGCAGCAAGCGGAAGCGCTACAAACCAAGGAAGCGACGGAAAAAGAATTCCGACTGCCGCCATCGCGACGCCACCTAAGGACATTTGTCCTTCAGCACCAATGTTAAAAAGACCCGCTCGAAAGGCCCAGGCTACGGCGAGCCCCGTAAGAAGGAGCGGACTGGCGTAGTAAAGTGAATACCCGATCTGGGTGGGCGAACCCAAGGCCCCGCTGAGCATGACGTTAAAAACGTGAATTGGACTTTCACCCAAGAGACCCGCGACTCCGAGTGCGACCATGAAACCAAAGATCAGGGCGAGAAGCGGAATCAGCCACTTGTCCAATTGACCCTTAAGCATTCTGCGCCCCCGTCATGGCCGCACCAATTTTCATCCGATCGAATTGAGATCGCTC
>SXSP01000217.1 GCA_005792225.1 Bdellovibrionales bacterium
GGAAGTAACACGAAAGTGAAAAGCAGAATCCTAGCGATCATTTTAAATAGTCCTCGTTTAAAGGCTCTCGCACTGATCCAGCGTCACCGGAATCGACGAGCTTCCGTAGGTGAGGGTGCCCGTTCCGCAGCCCTCAATCTGAAAGATCGAGACGACGGAATTACTGCAAGAGGCCGTCCAAATGCCAGAGACCGCGCAACTACAGGTGGCGTTCCATTGAACGTTCGACGGCGCAAACTGGCAACCGACGCCCGCAAGATTGTTGAAGACGCGAAGGGCGCCGCCGCTGACGATGCGGCCGTTTCTTGTCGCCCCCGTGATCGAAAGGGGTGATGTCGTCGACGTCGTAAAATCCGAGAGCGTTGTGCCACCGTGTTTAAGAACACGGCGAATGCCGTCGCTCGCGAACGTGAAACTGGAGGAAGACACGCGGGTCACGCGCTGACCGAAAGTTCCCGTTCGGCTCACCGTAAAGTTTCCACCACCGCGACCGGTGATGGTGAAGGACGGGCTTCGCGAAACGCTATCGCCGTCGGAATCAACCGCGCAACTCGCATCGCTAAAAGTAAAAGTCGTCTGGCCCGTGAACGTCGCGCCTCCGCGAGTGCAGCCTTGAAAATCGCGAACGATTTGGCCGCTCGTGCAGGAACCCCAGGTGTTCGCGAGGCGGCAAGTGGTCGCATTCGCACTTGATATCGAGTAACCACCGTCATCACCGCCAGCTTCATCGATGGCGACCATGGCGTCGCCGATTTGGTGAGCCATGGTGTCGATGGGGCCAAAGCCCGACTCGCGCTCACGTTCCGCGCGCTTCGTGCAAGAGCAGAGAAGAATGACAAGGAGAACAGTCGCGAAGCGCATGGTGAAGATCTCAGTTCTTGCCGGAGCCGGTGAACTCAATACCGACGATGGATGGGCAACGGCCGCCGACGTCGCCCTCATATTTTACCTTCGCACGAACCCAAGTTCCGTTCGTCGAACGAACGATGTAGCCGGCCGCCGTCGTTTGGATACTCTCAATGTCGTCTCCGCCGAGCGAAGTGAGTCTCTCAATCACGTCGACTGAAGATGTGATCGCCGAAAGTTCGTGCGCCTGAATGTAGCCGACATGGGGAGGCGGCGAGCACGCGAGAGCCTGTGCTGAGTTAAACAAAAATACGAGAGTTACGAGGACTGCAGTTTTCATGGGTACTCCTGGAATGAGCGTCGAATAGCACGGGCGGCTCTTCCCAACAACAAGGCAGTCTTTATTTGTTCGTCACTTGATCTTCTGGCGGAGCGCGCGGAAAAAGGCACGAAGTTGTTCGCCGGCTTCTTCTTCAAGGACGCCGCCGACGACTTCCGGAGCGTGATTCAGACGCGAGTCAGACAAGATCGTGTACAGAGAATGCACCGCGCCCGCCTTCGGATCTTTCGCCGCGTAAACGACGCGATCCACACGGCTATGGATGATCGCTCCCGCGCACATCGTGCAGGGTTCAAGGGTCACGTAGAGAGTGCAACCCGAAAGTCTCCATCGACCGAGCCTGCGCGCGGCTTCGCGGATGACGAGTATTTCCGCGTGCCCCAGGGGATCGCCATTGGTTTCTTTGAGGTTCCCGGCTTCCGCGACGACTTCACCGTCTGCGTTAACGATCACCGCGCCGATCGGGATTTCGCCCTTCAAAGCCGCTCCGGAGGCGAGTTCCATGGCTCTCCGAATCCATTTTTCATCATCTGGTCTGGCGGTTGGGCCCGAAGACACGGTAAAGTTCCCCTTATGCGGTGCGTTTAACCCTTAGGTGGCGTCTTGAGGTTTGTCAAGGAGCGCCAAGGTTGCTATACCGTCTTACTTCAACTCTCTAAGACCTCTCGCCCGGGGTCACTATACTAGTCCGAAGGGAAGGTGAATAAATTGGCATCAGTAAAATTGCGCGACAACGAAAGTTTCGAGCAAGCTTTCCGCCGCTTCAAGAAGTCGTGCGAAAAGTCCGGCATCCTTTCGGAAGTTAAAAAGCGTGAGCATTACGAGAAACCCAGCGTACGTCTCAAGAAGAAGTCGCTGTCGGCTCGCAAGCGCTTGATCAAAAAAATGAAGAAGCAACAGCACGACTAAGCGTCGTCTCTTTGCTCTCATCAGTTCGTATTCAAGAGCCGGGGAGTGATCGCCGGCTCTTTTTTCATAAGGGCAATTTAAAAGGAGCAGCCACAATGTCTTTGCGCGAACAAATCTCCGGCGACATCAAAAACGCAATGAAGGCGAAAGAAATGGAGAAGCTCAACGCTCTCCGCATGGTTCAAAGTGCCTTCAAAAATCGCGAGATCGAGCTCCGTCCCAACCCGATGGGCGAAGACGAGTGCCTGGCCGTTCTCAAGAAACTCGTGAAGCAGCGTAAGGAATCGATCGAGCAGTACCAAGCGGCCAACCGCCAGGACCTCGTCGATGCCGAAACTAAAGAATTGAAACTCCTCGAGACTTACCTCCCGGCGCAAATGGGCCGCGAGCAAATCGAAAAGATCGTCGCCGAAGCGATCGCCGAGACGGGTGCGAAGACCGTTAAGGAAATGGGTCTCGTCATGAAAGCCGCGCAAGCCAAAACCGGTGGCGCCGCTGACAACAAGATCATCAGCGAAGTCATCAAGTCGAAGCTTCAGTAATCTTCGGCGAATGGGGCAGGGATGCGGTTCTCCCAGGATTTCATCGAAAAAGTTCGCGATGCGAACAATATCGTCGAAATCATCGGTCAGCACACCGAGCTGAAACCGATGGGCCATCGTTTGATGGGCCGCTGTCCTTTCCCCGATCATAACGACAAGAGCCCGAGCTTTTCGGTTACCGAGGATAATCAGCTTTATCATTGCTACGGATGCAAAAAAGGCGGAAACGTCTACACGTTCCTCCAGCAGTATAACGGAATGAATTTCCCCGAAGCCGTCGAGCATCTCGCACGCCGTGCTTCAATTCCGCTTCCCGAACCGGAAGACGCCGCCCAGAAGGCGCGCTTTGAGCAAGCCCGCAACCAAAAAGATCTCCTGCTCAGGGTGAACAAGCTCGCGGCGAGGTTTTACTATCAGCAGCTGAAGGGTCTCGAAGAAGACCACCCCGCGAGACTCTATCTTCAGAAGCGGGGCTTAAGCGAAGAAACCGTCGAAAAATTCCGACTCGGGTTCTCTTCAAATGAGTGGCAGGGGCTTTTCAATCACCTTCGCGATCGCAAGGTGCCGGTTCAGCTCTCGGAATCTCTAGGCCTCATCAAGCCGAAAAAAAGTGGCTCAGCGGCGCGGCCGCACGATTCGCACTTTGATCTCTTTCGCGATCGTCTGATTTTCCCGATCTTCTCTCCGAATGAAGATGTGATCGGATTTGGCGGTCGAACTCTCGGCGACGGACTCCCCAAATATCTCAACTCGTCTGATTCTCCCGTGTTTAACAAGAGTCGTGTTCTCTACGGGCTCCATGAGACGGGAAAATTTATCCGCGCCCAAGACGCCGCGATCGTGGTCGAAGGTTACATGGACGCGATCGCCCTCTACACGGCGGGAATCAAGAATGTCGTCGCGATCTTGGGAACCGCATTCACGCCCGATCACGCGAAGATTCTGAAGCGTTA
>SXSP01000218.1 GCA_005792225.1 Bdellovibrionales bacterium
AGGGCTCCCAGAAACTCGTCGGCAAAAAAGCTCTCATCACGGGTGGGGATAGCGGCATTGGGCGCGCCATTGCCATCGCCTTCGCGAGAGAAGGCGCTGACGTCGCCATTTGTCACCTCGAAGAAGAATCCGACGACGCCGCCGAAACCCTCAAGTGGGTGAAAGACGCCGGCTGCAAGGGTTTTGCCTTCGCGGCTGATCTTCAAGAAGTCGACAACTGTCGTACCGTCGTGCGAGATGCCGTCGAAGCTCTCGGTGGTCTCGATATCTTGGTGAACAATGCGGCCTTCCAGCACATGTTCGAGAATCTTGAAGAACTCAAACCCGAAGATCTCGAGCGCACGTTCCGCACAAACTTCTTTTCGTACGTGTACATGGCGCAAGCGGCATTGAAGTACATGAGCGAAGGCGCCACAATTCTCAACACAACGTCCGTCAATGCCTTAAAAGGAAATGAATCCCTTCTCGATTACTCGGCGACCAAGGCTGCGATTTTAAACTTTACGAAGTCACTGGCCCCGCAGCTCGCAAAGCGCGGTATCCGCGTGAACGCCGTCGCGCCCGGCCCGGTGTGGACGCCGCTGATTACGTCGACAATGCCCGATGCCGTGAAGGAATTTGGAAAGAACACGTTCTGGGAGCGTCCCGCGCAGCCGATCGAGATCGCAACGTCGTTCGTCTTCTTGGCATCGGCGGATGCGCGCTATTTTACCGGTCAGGTTCTTTCGCCGACAGGAACGGGCGAGGGAGCTCGTTAATCTTCAACGGAAAATTCGTTGAGGAGAGAGCGAACGCGGTCGCTTTCGAGGGGCTTCGTGTCTTTCAGTTCGACCGCAATTCGAGAGAACCGTCTCGAAGCCGCGGGATCAATCGTCTGTAAAGTTCGACTCATCTCAACGGCGAGAACTCTCGAGAAGGCCCAATCCATTTCCGGGAGGCCTGAGACGGCTTGGGTTGCATTCTTTCGGGGTGCGATCCAGTCGTGTGCTAAGAGGGAGAGCGCCGAATACTGATTCTTTACGGCCGCGTTCGGAGACGACTTTATGATTTTGAGGGCCGAAAGCAGCGCGCGGGCGGCATTCACGTCACCTGCCAAGTGATTTCGCAGCCAGGGCTTTTCCGCCATAGAGTTCAGAAGCTGAACAGCTTGCGCTGGTTCCGCCACATTCAAGTAACTCACGATACGGCTCCCGATTTGTTTTTTAACATCAGGAAGTAGCGTAGCTCGAGCCGAGTGGGTCGCCGGAAGTGGATTCTTCACGATCCCTAAGACCGCATCCACAAACAATTCCGGTTTTGCCTTTGCGAGGACATCGAGCGCAAACAACACTTCACCCGGCGGCATCGAGGCCGAATGCTGAGCGACTTGCCGGGAGAGCTGAGTTGCGGCCTCGGGATTCGCGGTGAGTTCCTTAGTGCGTGCGCGCCGCGATTCATTGACCGTTCTTTGCGGTTCTCCTGCCAAAATTTCAGACTGATATTTGGAACCGGCCTCTAAGAGCGGTTGACCGTCGAGCGCCTTCAGCTGCTCAACGAGGGTCGGGCACTTCACCTTGGCAAAGGCGGAAGCGTCGGCGAGCAGAATGATCAGGATGAAAAGGGCTAGGTGCATAACCCGCTGAACGTGCAATGTAAGGACCCATCTAAAGCCAATTGTTTGGGTGCCTTCCGCCAAATGCTGAACAGGTGGTTAAAGGAGTGATGTCTCAAATTGAGACACTGACCGGAATCTTCAGCAGTTAAACTTTTTGTAACGGACCTACGTTCTTTCAAACATACTCGGCGCTTAAAACCACCCCGGCTAGACAAGCGGTTGCATGGTCGCATACTTCCATGGTTGGGGCACGGCTGGGGGCGGTGATGACGGCAATCGATTGGATCCTCGGCAAGCACTTGGCCAACTCTGAGGAAAAAGACCAAAAGGTCGGACCTCTCGCCGGGGTTTCCATGGTGGGTCTCGACGCTTTAGGCTCGAGTGCTTACGGGCCCGAGGCTTTGTTGACCGTTCTGCTCCCTTTAGGGGCGATCGGGTTGAGCGCAGTTCTTCCGCTCTCCTTGGGAATTGTTGTTCTGCTGCTCATAGTGGCTCTCGCTTACCGGCAAATCGTAAAGGCCTATCCAAGCGGGGGAGGAGCTTACACCGTCGCCCGCGAGAACTTAGGACACAAGGCAGGCGTCGTCGCGGCCGCAGCTTTGATTCTCGATTACGGCTTGGCCGTGGCGGTTGGTATATCGGCGGGCGTCGGTGCGATTATCTCGGCGGCTCCAAGTCTTCAGCCCCATACGCTTTCGTTGGCGCTCACGATTCTCGTGATCATTGCTCTGTTAAATCTCCGAGGAGTGAGAGAGTCGAGTCATGCTCTCATGATCCCGACGTACGGCTTCGTTTTCTCGCTCGGAGCGGTTCTTGTCGGGGGCATCACGAAAACGATTCTTGCAGGCGGAAATCCTACGCCGGTCGAAACGGTTCCGACGGTCGCGATGACGGCGAGCCAAGGTGCGATTTCGGTATGGCTGCTGGTGCGTGCGTTCTCGAGCGGAGGTTCTGCGCTGACCGGCATTGAGGCCGTGAGTAACGCAACGACGGCCTTTCACGAGCCGCGTGTGAAGAACGCAAACCGAACACTTGCTCTCATCGTTTTTATTCTCGCGTCGTTCCTTATCGGAATCGCGACCCTCTCTCACATCTACGGCATCGGCGCGACCGTGCCGGGGCGAGCGGGATACGAGAGTGTCATTTCTCAGCTAACACGAGCTGTTTACGGAAGCGGCATCTTCTACTATATGACGATGGCCTGCGGAACCGCGGTCCTCGCACTCTCGGCGAATACGGGCTTCGCGGATTTTCCAAGAGTCTGTAAGATCGTCGCGGCCGATGGTTACCTGCCGAAGTCGCTCGGAGC
>SXSP01000219.1 GCA_005792225.1 Bdellovibrionales bacterium
CTTTGAACAACTTTGCTTGCAGGGCGATCACCGCATGCGGGCAAACACGATGGTGCTTGAGTGCAAGAACATTCCGGGGGGTGTGGAAGTACTCATCGAGGATGAATCGGGAGTTCTCCGTCGTCTTCAGGCGCGCGCGGCGATCATGGCGGCACCGAAGTACGTCGCGCAGTCGATTCTTAGAAGCCAGGCGGATTCATCCCGTCTTCAAGCTTGGGGAGCTCTAACCTACCGTGCTTACCTCGTCGCTAACTTTCTTTTGGACACGAAGCGAGTCTCGCCTGCGTTCGATTTGTTCTGTCTGCGAGGGCAGTTCCCGCCGGCTCCCTCGTTTGGACGCCGAACCGATCGTGCGATGACCGATGCTATATTCGCGGACTGGGCCAATCATGATCGATCCAGTCATTCGATCCTTACCGTTTACCGACCTTATCCTCTCGAGGGAGCTCGGCACTTTCTTCTCAATCCCAGTCCGAGAATTCAGGCTGAGGTGATTGACGAAGTCTCACGCCTTCTTCCGCAATTGGGCTTGGCTGAGAACTCGATCCGGGGAGTGCGCATGACACTTTGGGGTCATGCACTTCCGCTCGCGAAGGTAGGGCTTCTCTCGAGCGGCGTCCTTCATCAATCGGCGGCACCGCTCGGAGAGAGAATCTTCTTCGCGAATCAAGATGATTTCGCGAATCCCTCATTTGAGAGTTGTGTTGAGAGTGCGGAGCGTGCAGCGGCGATGGTTCGTCATCTCAGTTAGCGGACGTGGCAGCAACATCACATTTGCTTCACTGGAGTCTTTCCTTGATCACGCGCTAATCTCGGAGGCGCTTCTCGAGGAGGGATGACATATGGCAAGAATGACCATCGCCGGCCACTCGGCCCACGCAATCATCAATGACTGGCCGATCGGTTTATTTACGACCGGCTTCGCTTTCGACGTGCTTCACAAGATGACGGGACGTCAGGATTTCGCCAAGACGGGCTACTACTTTCAAGTGAGCGGCTACATCACGGGAGCCCTGGCTGCCATAACGGGGATCGCGGATTACGCGGCCCTTGATAAAAAAGGCCAGGTGAAACACCTCGCGAACCGGCACGCGCTCGTCAATTCGGCCATCATGGCGCTCATGGGCGTTAGCCTCTTCGCGAGAAGAAAGAATCCGGATACTGTCGGCGCGCTTCCGCTTTCCCTCACCGCAATCGCCAACGGGCTTACGATCTTGTCGGCCTGGTACGGGGACGAAATGGTCTACGGCCACGGAGTGAGAGTGCGCGACCTGCACATCAAACCGGGCGATAAGGACTTACGGCTTCCGGGCGATGAAGAAGTCGTGGAAGTTCTCTACGCCGGCGTCTGACGGCGGCGTTCCTCTCGCTTCAAAGATTTCTCCACTCAAGAATTTGCGTTTCGGTCGCGGCGTTAAAACGGGCCGGAACGCGATCGCGAATGAGCGAGCGCAGAGTGTCCTTTTTCAAATCGTGAAGATTGGACT
Organism: Bdellovibrionales bacterium; assembly: GCA_005792225.1. Taxonomy (GTDB): domain Bacteria; phylum Bdellovibrionota; class Bdellovibrionia; order Bdellovibrionales; family JAMPXM01; genus SXSP01. The sequence goes on from SXSP01000219.1 coordinate 1,488, forward strand.
CCAAGAGCGCTCGCCAGACCCAGATGTCCGTGTTGTAAGAGCCTCCCCTATAGGGACCGCTCGAGATCTCGTTATCGCAGGCCCCCTCTTTATTGATGTGCGGTCCCCGTGTGCATTTGACGTGGAGGGGAGCGTCTCGATCCAAGTGCCGTGCCTCGTGGACCAGAGTTGAAGTGCGGAACTCACGTGAACTTTGAAAAAAAGCGGGGCAAAGAACAACGAGGGACCTCGTGTCGGACCAAGCGACCGCTCCGGGGTTACAGCCGCGGTTCGTGACGAGCTTGCCGACTTTTGAGTGAGAACGTGAATAAACCGGGAGGTAGGGTTTTGAGCGCTCAATCACTTCAAGATCGGCGAACGTCACCGCCAGGCGGATCATCGGTGTCTCACACGAAAAGGGAAGAGACGTAGGTTCGATCGAGAAGTCAGGAATGTATTTCTTGATCCATGCTTCTTTCAGACTCTCGCAGCGAAGCCGCGTCTGGCCGGCCGATTGAGCGGATGCGATTGACATAAAAAAGAATGCGAGAGTCGCAATCAAAGCCTTCAAAGGAACCCTCCTCGGGGTGCATGCGGGCACCCCCTTTTTCAAGTGATACAAGGCGGATGCCAGCCTGGGCGGACGCGGCGTTGTAAATAAAACGAGTTGAGGAGAGTCGTGAATCAGTTTTGAGTCTCGAGATTGCAAAAGCGACGGGACTATGGGAATTGTTCGGACATGAACGACACACACTCGATCTTTATCGGTTACATCTTATGGATTTTCGGCTTTACCGGTGCTCACCGCTTTTATTACGGCAAACCCGTCACGGGCACGATTTGGTTTTTTACGTTCGGGCTTTTAGGTCTTGGTTGGCTCATTGATCTCTTCTTGATCCCCGGCATGGATCGCGCGGCCGACCGCCGATACCGGCGGGGATCTCTCGATTTCACGGTTGCGTGGATCCTCCTCACGTTCCTCGGAATTTTTGGCGTGCACCGCTTTTACATGGGAAAGTGGGTCAGCGGTTTGATCTGGCTTCTCACCGGCGGGCTTTTTTTGGTCGGATACCTCTACGACTACTGGACGTTGAACGGACAAGTGTCTGAGATCAACCGCGAGCGACTCCGGTAAACGCCGAAGCGAAGTCGCGCGGAGCTTGACTTACACCTAACTTACTCCTGCATAATGGGGGTATGGCGAAGCTCCTCATTGTCGAAAGCCCGGGAAAACTAAAAACCCTCCGCAAAATCCTCGGAGCCGACTGGATCCTTGAGGCGAGCGTTGGTCATACGACTGAGCTTGCGCATGACGGCCACAAAAAACTTGGCTTTGATTTTAAAGACCAACGGGTCGAAACCCGCTACATCCCGCGAGGGCCGCGCGGAAAACAAGTTCTCTCAAAACTTCGTGCGGCGGCCAAGGCCGCCGATATGGTTTACCTCGCCATGGACCCGGATCGTGAAGGTGAAGCCATTGCCTGGCATCTCGTCGAACAACTTCGTTTGAGAAAATTCGTTCGCGTGTCCTATACGCAAATCACGGATTCAGCCGTGCGCGCGGCGATTCAAAATCCGCGCTCGCTCGATTTTCCTCTCATTCACGCGCAGCGTGCGCGCCAGTGTCTTGATAAGCTCGTCGGTTACGAAGTGAGTCCGCTCCTCTGGAATTCGACCGGTGGAAAGAGCGCGGGCCGTGTGCAATCGGCGACTCTCCATTTGATTTGCGAGCGCGAAAGAGAACGGCTTGCGTTTAAACCCGAAGACTATTGGGTCCTTCACGCTCATTATAGATCGGGACTCGTAGCTCAGTTCGAGAAGGCGCAAGCCAAAGACGGCGACGAAGAATCAAAACGCGTGAAATCGCAAGCGGAAGCCGAGCGGATCGAGAAGATCGCGCGAACGGAGCCCCACCGAGTGACTGATCTCAAAGACCGCGAAGAGAAACGTCTCCCGCTACCACCGCTTATCACGAGTTCTCTGCAGCAGACGGCGGGGGTTCGTCTCAAATTCTCTCCACAAAAAACAATGAAGATCGCTCAAGAGCTCTACGAGGGTGTCGGTGGAAAAGGTCTCATCACTTACATGCGGACCGATGCCGTCACTCTCAGTCCTGAATTCATTTCGGAGGCACGAGATTGGTTGAAGACTCACGCGCCGGATGCGCTTGCGGAAAAGCCACCGACCTTTCGAACGAAAGCTGACTCTCAAGGTGCGCATGAAGCCATTCGGCCCACCAGCGTTGCGCTGACGCCTGAGAAGGCTCGCGAAATCTTAAATAATGAACAGTTCCTCGTTTACCGCTTGATCTGGGAGCGAGCGATCGCAAGCCAGTGTCGCCCGGCAAGACTCGCGCGCAGTCAGATCGAAATCCATGCCGGGGAAACCCGCTGGGTCGCGCGGGGCTTAAGAATCATCGAGGCGGGTTATCTGCAGTTCTGGCGAAATATCGAAGATGAACGCGAGTTACCTAAACTGAAAATAGGTCAGGCGCTCGATCTCGACTCCATCAAAACTGAGGCAAAGAAAACTCAGCCTCCATCGCGCTATAGCGAGGCAAAGCTCGTTCAGCTGATGGAAAAGCTCGGCATCGGACGACCAAGTACTTACGCATCCACCGTCCTGACGCTGAGAGATCGCGAATACGTCATCCTCGAAAAAGACGTCCTGGCGCCGACGTCACTCGGAATGTCGACTGATGAGGTTCTTTGGAAGGCGATGCCGGATCTCGTCGATGTCAAGTTCACGGCCCAAATGGAAGAGTCGCTCGATCAGATTGCGGAAAACAAAATGGGTTGGGAGAAGTTTCTCTTCGAATGGAATCAAAATTATCTCACTCGCGCCCTTGATGAGGCTCGTCGTGTGCTTCGCACTCTTCCGTCACTTCCTCGTGCTGAACGCGCGGTTTCGTTTAAGAAGTCGAAGGGGAGCCGGCCCAAACGTTCAAGCTCGAAGCGGCGTGGAACTGCCAACCGTCCATCGTCGGGTCCTCATCCCGAATGCAGTCAGGGCCATGGACCGCTGGCCTCGAAGATATCTAAAAAAGGTGCCCCGTACTTTAAGTGCTCGCATCCTGGCTGCGACAGCTGGGCATGGCCGAAGTCGAATCGTTAATCGCGATGGTTCCTGGCAAGAATACCGGGATGACCAAAGTTTCGACGGCAGGTGCACCTCCAGAGTAAAAGTGATCCGAGGCTCACGCCTTGGCATGTTTCTCGAATGGCCGTGAAGAGTGACTTGAAGAGGAATGGGAAATCGTCTCCTCGTTCAAGTGACTCGTTCAACTTTACTGAGAGAGACAAAATGCGCGCAGCCAATTTCGTTTTTTCCTTGATCGTCCTTCTCACTCTTCAGGCCGCCCGTGCATATACGCGCGCGGAACTTGAGGGAGCCGTCGCCGATCTTCACCAACAGCTTGATAAACTCGATGGCCAGAATCCACGTTCGTGCGCTCAAGATCACAAGCCGATCTTTAGCGGCGACTCCGTAAAGGTCGCTCTCTATTACGGCTACGAAGACAGTGGTGATATCACTCTCGATTCCGTGCACGCGCGTGCTTTGAGCAAAGTTCTTCAAGAGCCCTGCACGCCAAATCTTGAAGTTTGCGGGTTTAATCAAGTGAGCAAAACAGAAAACATGACCCGCCTTCAAAAAACCATTCGTGGCCAGAAGGTGATTGTGAGCATCTATTCGACTTCGGTGAGTAGCAGCAACGAGGCGAACATGGGGCGGCTCTCATCACGTCAGCGGGTGCGTAGCCAGAAGATCATCCAGCAGTTCCATCGTGATCTCGTCGAGTCGGATATTGTCTTCTATGCTGGTCATTCGCGGATGGGTTCGGGTCTTGGTTTCTCGAGTCAAACGACGGGGCAAACGATCTTCGAATATCTGACGCGGATCCCGCTCAGACCTATGATGAAGGCTCTTGAAGCGAGGCCCAGTCGCCTGAAGGTCTTGGGGCTCTTCTCCTGCGAATCGGATAAATACTACCGGGCGGCCATTGAAGCGCGTAACCCACGGGTGAACATGTTCGTCACTGCTGACGACATCTTCCCGGATGAGGGTGAGCAAATGTCCCTGGGCGCTCTTAATTCGATTCTGGCGCGCAAATGCGAACCTGAGCTTCGTGATTCGCTCCTCCCGGCTTTAAAGCCAGATCATCGGTCCGTGAATTACATTCGACGCCCTTTTTGATCGTTTCATGGACTCGAAATGAGGCCGGTGCTATACGGCCTTCATGAAGTTCGTGTTTTTAGTCAGTTTCGCGGCCCTCGTTTCTTCAGTGCATCCCGCCTGGGCCGTGGCCACCGATTTCGAAGAGGCCGGAGTTGAGGTTTTCAGCTTCGGGAGCTTTGATGAAGACGAAATCGAACCCACGGCC
>SXSP01000220.1 GCA_005792225.1 Bdellovibrionales bacterium
AATTCGGGTGCGGCGCCGATGAGCGGCGGCACAACCAGGTGATCCCTGCGAGCTGGTTCCATTCATTGGCCCCTCTGATGGTTGTTGAGAGGTGTTCGGTCATTTGAACCCCACCCAACAACAGTGAAAGGGACCAGTTTACGCGGGGGTTAAACGCCTGCGTTCGCAAGAACTTGTGCAATCGATCCCACGGGCGACGTGTAAATCGCCGTTTCGAAGTCACTCGAGTGGCGCGTGGTCGTCGGCGTCGTGGTGTCTTCATACTCATCGACCAATGCCCTGAGGAGATCTTCGGAGGTCACGATTCCGGTGACCGTTCCGCCCGAGACGACGAGGAGTGAGGAGATCTTTTTTTCGATCATCACTTTTGCGGCTTCAGCGACTGGCCGGGTGCTCTCGATCGTATGGACGGGCCAACTCATGAAGTCGCGAACGAGGCTAATCGGATCGATGCTCGCCTGGGGAGCTTTCGGGGAGAAGAAATCGGCGTTTTCGACGTGCATCGCACGCTGGATGTCGCGCTCAGAGAGTATGCCGATGATAGTTCCGTCGTCGTGAACGACCGGAAGGTGTCGAACATTTTGCGTATTCATCAGATCAAACGCGCTCGTTAAAGTCGCGGCCCACGAAATCACGACCAGACCTTCTGTGGCGTAAGTGCGGAGCGTGGGTTTCATCTTGACCTCCCTTTGGGGAGTTATCTTGCGCTTGCCTCTCCTCAATTGGCAATTGAGTTCGGTAAAGCGAGATTGTTTGCCTCGACAGAATACGCCTAGATGAGACTTTGAAAGACAGAGGTCCAGAGCCAGACGGTGAGAAGCGAGAGCGGAATGCCGACGCCCACCATGAGGTTGGCGAGTTCCGAGTTGAGCTTGAATTCCGCCACGAGAATCGCCGCCGTGATCATGGGTGCCATTGCGGACTCAATGAGCGTAATCAGGGTTGTCTGCGAGTGACTCCCGAAGCCGTAGACGTACAGGAGGAGCATTATCACCGGAATGAGCACGAGTTTCGCGACGAGGCCGAGCGAGAGCGGGAGCGCGTTCTCCCGGAGTGATCTCAAATCAAAACTCAGCTGGAGACCCACGGAAACCAGAGCGAGTGGTACGAGCGTACTGCCAAGTTTGGTGAGGGGGGCGTTCAACGCCTCGAGAGCCCGCGGAAAGAGAAGCTGAAGCGGAGCGGCCATGAGGAGAGCTAAAAATGGTGGGAAGCGAAACACGCGGCGAAGAATCGCCTGCGGTGTGGGACGCGCACCCGCATAAATCGAGGCGCAGATAAGCCCCACGGTCGAGAGTGAAAGAAACGAACCCACTTGATCGACAACGATCCCCGTCGGGATGGCGGATAAACCAATGAATGCTTCAAGGAGCGGGAACCCGACGAACGAGGTGTTGCCGAAGCCCGCGGTCAAGATGACGGCGCCGATCGTTGCCCGCGGCCAGCCGAGCGCTCGCCCGAGGGGCGCGAAGATTGCGATCGCGACGAAAATTTGAATCCACGCCATCGAGCTCGCGATGAAGAAGTCGGGTCCCAGGCGAATGCTCTGTATGAGAAGCGGCATTTGGCCGAAAACGAGAGCGGGAAACGCGACGTAGATAACAAAAACGTTGAGGGCATGGGCCATGCCCTTCGGTGTCGTCGCGAGACGCCGGAGAATGAACCCCGCTACTAAACAAATTAAGATGAGCGCGAAGTTTGCGAAGCTTGCCAAGCGAGGCGTCCCCGTAAATGAACCGTGAGAAAGACCGTTAAGAGATCGAGGCAGGCGTAAAAGGCTCCCGCCGCGAGCGGTGGATTGGCGACCGAAATCCGAAACCACGGAAGCTCCGGGTGCCAGCGCCAAGCGCCGTACCACGTGCCGCAAATCTCCAGGCAAAGTGCTAGCGCGAACATCACCGCGTACAGTCTTTTCTCCGTTCCCCAGAGAAGGCAAGCGACAAAAAGTAGAAACAGCGGAACGCTCAAGAGATCTCGGCCCTGAAGCGCGAAGTAGAGGAGCGCGCTTGCTCCAAACGAACCCACGAGCCAAATGAGCCAACCTCCGCACCACCGCTGATCCGATACGATGAGGCCTGCCAGGAACAACAAAACGTGACCTGGTGGAACGAAGAAGGGGAGAAGACTCGATCGATACGTGTAGAGGCCGAAGACCGCGGATAAAACGAGTTCGCCGAGAGTCGCGAGGATCAAACATACAATGAGGGTCGTTCGACGGACCGGCCCGTTCGATAAGACGGGCGGCTTCATGAAGTAGAAAAGGAGGTGAAGGGACGTAACGAAACCGACGGCATTTTCAAGCCACGTGATTCCCCGACTTGCGCCGAGCGCTTCAATTTGAAGTCCTAAAGCAACGTTTACGAAAACGAAGAGCACGATCCAAAGATTGCCGGGAGACAAGTCATTCCTCGATTAATTCGGAAGACGGGCCGGCTGATGGCAACGAAGGTACGTGTAGGATCCCGTGAGAAATCCGTTTTGGCACGTGCGCACCTCGGCCTGACAATTAAGGCCTCGCGGGGGAATCGAGTAATTCCAGGCGACGACAGAGGCGCCATCTTGAATCGAGCCTCCCCAGGGGAGGAGGCATTGGGCGGCGAAGAGAGCTTGGGCAAAGCCTTGAGCCAAAGAGAACATAAAAACCTATTTTGTTTGTGAGGCGGGCCGTCGATCGGCTGCCGACTGCTCGGCTTCTGATCGAATGCTGGCCTCGGGGTTACTGCTATCGCGCACGCGCGCGTTTTCCCGGTTGAACCCGCCACCCGGTGCGGCAGCTTGTCCTACGGCAGTATCCTTGGTGGACTGAATCGGGTCAAGGCGCGGAGTGGGCGACGCCTCGGCCGATGCGGGGGCTCTGTCGATCCCGGTTGTCGAGGCCTCCGGGAGGACCGACGAGACGTTGACGTCAGATCGGCCATCTTGGTGGAGATTGCAGCCGGTCAGCGCAAAAGCGATAACGAGCGATGGGAAGACAGCGGTTGAGAATTTCATCTGGGAGCCTCCTTTTTCAACCGCGACTTTACTCGCCCGGCTCGTCTGACTTCCTCTCCAAATTCGGAATTGAGTTCGAAGATGCCTATAAGACTGAGGCTCAGGCGCTCAGGTGTTGAGGAAGAGAGATTAGGCGGCTAAAAAAATCGGGTGTACTTTTTAAGAGAGACCAAGGAGGGGAAAGGTGTTTGATCTCGCCGATCTCTCGATACGCCGTCCTGTTTTCATCACCTGCTTGATCATCTTGATGCTCGTCGTGGGGTGGCTCAGCTTCACCAAGCTCCCGGTTGACCTTTATCCCAACGTGGAATTTCCGATTGTCACCGTGACGGTTCAGTATCCCGGTGCCGGTCCGAGCGAAACCGAAACCCTCGTCACGAAACCGATTGAGGACGAAATCAGTACGATTGCTGGTCTTAAGCGCGTGACCTCCCAGAGCGTCGAGGGCACCAGCCAAGTCCTCGCGGAATTTGATCTCGGCGTGAGCGTTCAGTATGCCGAGCAGCAAATCCGCGACAAGGTAGGATCCGCGCGACCGCGACTTCCCACCGAAGTGCTCGAACCCGTCATTCGCCGTCTAGATCCCGCGGCCCTTCCGGTTTTAACTTTGGCGTTGAGGGGCGATATCCCGGATGCCGAACTCTTTGATGTCGCCGATCAGACGGTGAAACCGCAGCTGGAACAGGTGGCCGGCGTGGGACTCGTCGATCTTGTCGGCGGACGAAAACGCGAGATTCACGTCGAGTTGGATCGACGGAAACTCGCCAACCGGGAAGTTTCCGTTTCGATGGTGGCGGGTCGAGTGGGTGAGTCGGGTGAGAACGTTCCCAGCGGAACAGTCGATCGCGGTGCGAGGCAAGTGGCGTTTCGAACCGTCGGTCAATTCGAGAACGTCAAGGACATCGAAAATGTCGTGATCGATCTTTTCTTGAACGCCGAGCCCACGCGGGTGGCCGATGTTGGCGTTGTGAGAGAAGCACTCGCAGACGAACGATCGCGCGTTTTCGTGAACGGGCAAAAGGGCCTCTTCCTCAATGTCTACCGCCAATCGGGCGCGAACACGATCGCCGTCGCCGACGGCGTGCGAGCGCAGATGCAGAGAGTTTCGGAAGCTTTGAAATCCGCGCCAGGTGCTCCCGAGATTCGGCTCGTTCGTGACTCGAGTCAGTTCATCCGGCGCGATGTCGCCGACGTTCAAGAGACCATTATCATCGGCATTATCTTGACGGTCGTCGTTGTTTACCTTTTTCTCGCCAATGGGCGCTCGACCATCATCACGGGATTGGCTCTGCCAAATTCCCTGATCGGTGCGTTCGTTCTCATGTATCTCGCGGGATTTTCCGTGAACGTCGTGACTCTGCTTGCGCTGACACTCGCCATCGGTCTTTTGATCGACGACGCGATCGTGGTGCGCGAGAATATCTTTCGCCATATCGAGAAGGGCGATGATCCCGTGGTCGCGGCGTATAACGGAACGGCTGAGGTTCGTCTCGCCGTCGTCGCCACGACACTTGTTGTAATCTCGGTCTTTGC